>NZ_JSYD01000116.1:0-16305 GCF_054824005.1 Brevundimonas sp. GN22
GGCGGCGGCGGCGGCGGCGGTGCATCTTCAGCGCCGAAGGCGTAACGCAGACCCAGGGTCACGGTGTGCGACTGATCATAGTCGCCCGACCATTCACCGAATGCCGGCGAAACAGCAGCCGGAACAACCGAATCCCAGTTCGCGTCACCGGTCAGGTAACGGTAGGTCAGGTCAACGTGTGCACGGTCCGAAACGGCCCAGGCCAGACCAGCGATTGCTTGAGCAGCAAACTTGGTCGACGAGTCGTCAGCAGCGAAAGCGCCGCCCGGAGCTTGGCGCAGACGGCCGACAGTGTCGACGTTCACGCGGTTAGCACCGACACCCAGACCCACGAACGGACGCAGGTTCCAGTCTTCGTTGCCGAAGTCATAGATGACGTTGGCCATCAGGGTGGTGGAGGTGATGTCACCTTCCGGCGAGTGGCACGGGCCGGTTGCCGGGGTCAGGTTGCACAGGCCTTGTTCGCCCGAAACAGCGCGAACGCGACCAATGTCACCCGAGCGGTAGCCGCCTTCGAGTTCCATACGCCAGTTCGGGTTGAAACGGTAACCGAGGCGGGCGAAAGCAGCCCAACCATCGTTCACTTCCCAGTTCCAGTTTGCACCGGTGGTGGACGATTCGGCATTGATGTCGTCGATGATGTGGTAACCCGCATCAATCGCGCCGTACCAGCCGTTCGGCTCGGCCGAAGCGGCGCCTGCCGCAAACAGCCCAGCAGCGGCGACACTGGCAAGAAGTTTCAGCTTCATGGTGTCTCTCTCTCACTGAAGTTATGAGTCCGATGCCGATGCGTCTCCGCAAAAGCACTCCAGCAACGAACGGCATTGCAGCAAGCCGGTTCCTTGGAATAGCGTCGAATGTGACGACTGTGGCGCCATTCCAACACATAATCGGTGGAACGGGGCCCGATGGGGCCAAATTTGGACGGATATCTGAAAGGTGGGCTGAATGACTGACGGTTTCAAAGGCCAGGTGGCCATTGTCACGGGCGCAGGGGGTGGACTGGGTCGCGAGCACGCGTTGGCGCTGGCCGCGCGCGGCGTAAAGGTTGTCGTTAACGATCTTGGCGGGGCCCGCGATGGCTCGGGGGCGTCGCAATCTGCGGCGGAGGCCGTTGTGGCGGAAATCGTGTCCGCCGGTGGCGAGGCCATGGCCAGCGGCGCGTCGGTCACCGACTTCGAGGCTGTATCGCGTATGGTTGCCGAAACCATGGAGCGTTGGGGCCGGATCGATATTCTGGTGAACAACGCCGGGATCCTTCGTGACAAGAGCTTTGCCAAGAT
Organism: Brevundimonas sp. GN22; assembly: GCF_054824005.1. Taxonomy (NCBI): domain Bacteria; kingdom Pseudomonadati; phylum Pseudomonadota; class Alphaproteobacteria; order Caulobacterales; family Caulobacteraceae; genus Brevundimonas; species Brevundimonas sp. GN22. The sequence goes on from NZ_JSYD01000116.1 coordinate 1,284, forward strand.
GGAGCTGGATGACTTCCGTCTGGTCGTCGACGTGCACCTGATGGGCGCAGTTAACTGTACCAAGGCCGTTTGGGAAATCATGCGCAGCCAGAACTATGGCCGCATTGTCATGACCACGTCGTCCTCGGGCCTGTTCGGCAATTTCGGTCAGTCCAACTATGGCGCTGCCAAAATGGCACTGGTCGGCCTGATGCAGACCCTCTCCATCGAGGGTGCCAAGAACGACATCCGCGTTAACTGTCTTGCTCCCACTGCCTACACGCGCATGACCGAAGATCTCGGTCTGCCGCTGGATGCGCTGGAAGCCCGGCTTGTGACCCCGGGTCTGGTTCACCTCGTCAGCCCTGATGCTCCGACGCGCTGTATCCTGACCGCAGGCGGCGGGGGCTTCGAGCGGGCTTATGTCACGCTGACGCAAGGCGACTTCATCGTCGGCGACGACGCAGCCGAACAGGTCGCGGCGCGCTTCGACAAGATTTCGGACCGCGAGGAAGAAATCATCCCCGAGATGGGGGCTGCACAGGCCATGATTGAACTGGGCAAGGCCCAGAAAGCTCACGGCGGCTCCTAATTATATAGAGGCGGGAGGGGGCAGATTTGCGCCCCCTCCCCTTCAATAGGATGAGCGAACGATTGTATGTCTCCGCCAAATCCGGCTAATCGGAACGAATGTTAGCTCGCCCCCCGAGCTAAGGATGTTCGAAGATATGACCCAGACGCCGCCTCCCTCCAGCGAACAATCGGTAGTTGCCATGACGTCGCGCGCCCGCCACGTCATCCAGCTTAATATCGAAGCCCTCCAGGCTCTGGAGCGCTCTCTGGATGAGTCGATCGCACGGGCCAGCCAGATCATCCTGTCGCGTCCGGGCTATGTCGTCGTGACGGGCATGGGCAAGTCGGGCCACATTGGCGGCAAGATCGCCGCGACGCTGGCCTCGACCGGCACCAACGCCTTCTTCGTGCACCCCGCTGAAATGAGCCATGGCGATCTGGGCATGTTGCGCCCTGACGTCACGGTACTGGCCATTTCGAATTCCGGCGAAAGCCGTGAGCTGCGTGACCCCCTGATCTTCTGCCAGCGCAACAATATTCCGGTCATCGGCATCACCCAGCGTCCGTCCAGCTTCCTCGGGCGTCACTCCGAGGTCGTACTGACCATGCCCAAGGTGGCCGAGGCCTGCCCGGAAGGTCTGGCCCCGACGACATCCACACTGATGACGTTGGCTCTGGGCGATGCTCTGGCCATGGTGCTCATGGAACAGCGCGGATTTACCCGCGAAGATTTCGGCATGCACCATCCGGGCGGCGCACTGGGCATGAGCCTGCAGAGCGTGCGCGAATGGATGATGGACCACGCCGCCTCGCCGACCTGCGTCGCCGCCGAAACGCCGTTCAAGGATGTCGTGTCGGCCATTACCGAGGGTCGCAAAGGCACCGTGGCAGTGGTCAATGACGACGGCACCCTTGCGGGCATGGTGACGGACGGTGACGTCCGCCGCGCCTTCGCCAACGACATCCAGAACATCACCGCCGCCGACATTATGAGCCGCTCGCCCATCACGGTGGATCCCAGCCAGCGTATGCGCGACGTGGTCGATCTGTTGACCGCCAACAAGATCAGCAGCCTTCTGGTGGTCGAAGCCGATAAGCCGGTGGCCGTCATCCACATCGCCGAGCTGATGCAGGCGGGCTACGTCTCCTGATGGTGCAAACCGTCCTGCTGGATGCCAGTCGGCTCCTGAGCCGGACTGAACGCTCGGCACCGACCGGTATCGACCGCGTGTGTCTGGCCTATGCTGAATGGCTGATCGCCCATCCTCACTACCGTATGGTTCCCGTGCGGACCCGCAAGGGGCAACTGGCACTGGTCGATGATGTGTGGTTCAGCAAGCGAATGGCCGACTTGCGTCATCGCTGGAACGGTCTGGCGCTCGCCGAAGAGCGCCCGCAAGACCGCGCACTGATCGACGCGCTGTGTGCACCACAGGTGCCTGCACATTCGGTCATGACGCCCTTGCCGGACGAAGTTCCGACCGGAAAGAAGCGCCGGGTCACGCGCCAGTTCTTCCGCGCGCGCCGCGCGGCCGTTCCAGATGCCATGGCCTATCTCAATGTGGGTCACACAGGACTGGATGAGCCGGAACTGCTGACGTCACTTGCCGAGCGCAACATTGCCCGCATCCTGCTGGTGCACGACCTTATTCCGGTGACCCATCCCGAATATTGCCGGGCGGGTGATGACGCCAAACACGCGCGTCGAATGAACCATACCCTGTCGCTGGGCACCCACATCATCGCCAACAGCGCCTACACCGCTCACGAACTGTCAAAATTTGCCAAGGCGCAGGGGCTGCCGTTGCCGCCCGTCGATGTGGCGCATCTGGGTCTGGAGAGCCATCTCAGCGCGGTCGCGCCGCTCAAGACCGCCCGCCCCTATTTTGTGCATGTCGGGACCATCGAGGGGCGCAAGAATCTGGCCTTTCTGCTTACGGTCTGGCGCACGCTGGCCGAAAGGCATGGGGCCAATACACCAAGCCTCGTCCTGATCGGTCGATATGGTTGGGAAAACGAGACTGTTCTGGACCTTTTGCACCGCAGCCCTGCCCTTCGTGGGCATGTGCATCAGGCCGAAGGCATGGCCGATGCCACGCTTTCACGTCTTATGCTCGGCGCACAGGCTGTGTTGGCTCCCTCAAGCGTCGAGGGTTTCGACCTGCCCGCCGTCGAGGCCAGCGCTATGGGCATCCCGCTGATTGCATCCGACATCCCGCCACACCGCGAGTTGACGCCGCAAGCGCGACTGATTGATCCGATAGACGGCAACGGTTGGCTGAAGGCGATAGAAGACTACACAACAGCAAAGCCTGTTGTTGGCCAATATAATGCCCCGACTTGGGACGCACACTTCTCCATAGTAGAGCAACGGATACTCAACCCTCTGGCGGCACGACGCCAAGAGGGGTAAGTCTCGGGAAACGGAACAGAGCCGACTATGACCAGAACTGCCGCAAGCCTGATGCTTCTCGCCATCCTCGCCGGTTGCCAAACCCTGCCGCGGGACGGGCCTTCGGGCGCGGGCGTCGTCAAGGGCGCTTCGGACGCCGAGGCCACGCGCAGCTACGCCATCGTCGACCTGTCCTTCGAAATGAGCGAGCGCCTGCGTCTGGCACCGCCGCGCTCGTTTGCCGGTCTGGCCCTGGCCGATAGCAACGAGCCGACCGACATCATCGGCATCGGTGACGGTCTGGCTATCAGCATCCTGTCGCCGGGTTCGACCCTGTTCGCCTCGGGCGACAGCAACGGTGCCCTGCCGCCGATGACGGTGGATCGCAACGGCGCTGTCTCGATCCCCTATGCCGGTTCGGTCAATGTCCGCGGCATGACCCCGGGCCAGGCCGCGACGGCCATCCGCCGCGCACTTGCCGGTAAGGTCGGCAATCCGCAGGTGTTGGTCAGCCTCGCTTCGTCGTCGTCCAATGCGGTGACCGTTCTGGGAGATGTGCGCAATCCCGGCCGTCAGACCCTGACCGCCAACCACGGCCATCTTCTGGATGTTATCGCCGCAGCAGGCGGGTCTTCGCGTTCGCCCTATGACGTCGACGTTGTCATCATGCGCGGCGGCCAGACCTATTCGGCCCCGCTGTCGGTGGTCACCACCAAGTTTGATGAAAACATCCGCCTGCAACGCGGCGACCAGGTGAACCTGACCTATCGCCCGCGCCGCTTCTCGTCGTTCGGTGCGTTTAATGCCGTTGCGCGCAGCGAACTGCCGCCGGGCCCGATGACCCTGACCGAAGCCCTGAGCGGCGTCGGCGGTCTGGATTCCAATCAGGCCAATGCCCGTTCGGTACTGGTCTTCCGCTTCGAGCGCCCCGAAGTCGCGCAGGCTCTGGGCATGACCCAGCCGGTGACCTCGCGCGGCGTGCCGGTGGTGTACCGCCTCAACCTCAACGAAGGTCAGGGCTTCTTCATCGCCAGCAACTTCCAGATCGAGCCTGACGACATCATTTACGCCCCGCGTGCAGGTGCTGCCGAAGCCCGCAAATTCTTCGAAGTGGTCCAGAGCCTGACCCGCGTCGTCTACGACGTGTCGGTAACCAACACCGCCCTTACCAACTAATGTCGATCGTCGAGCGTCTGCGCAGAGTGTGGGGCTTGAAGCCCGACCCTGCGCCTGCGCTTGGCGAGGTCGAACCGGACGACGAACTGGAACTGCCCGAAGGGCTTCCCGAGCAAATCCGCACGGTAGAGCAGGCCGCTTTGGCCATCTATCAACGCCACGGCCTGCCCACCGCTCCCGTCAGTTACCTGCGCAAGGGTGCGGACATGCCGTGGGAGCCCCTGCCCGAAAAACTGACGCCGCCGGAAAAGTGGGCTCTGTTAAACAGCGCTCCGCGCGATGCAGGTTGGCGCTATGGCGACCGTGCCGTGGTCGGGCGGCATCACGAGATCGCGGAGGTGCGCAATGCCTCGACCCTGCTGGCCACCTGCGACAGCCTGAGGCGTCGGCTGGAGGGCCACGAGCCCGTGTCCGCCCAGAACATCTCCGACGCCATGCTATTGGGTACGGCTGCCGGCGTATTGATGACCACGGCCCAGACGCCGCTGAGCGAACAGGTCGAACCCGTCCACGTACCGCTGACGTTTGTAGCGGTTGATGACGAGGACTAGGCTTTCAGGCCGACTGCCTCTGCAAGAAGCTGAAGCGAGCGCACCCGCGCCGCAGGGTCCCAGATCTGGCTGGTAATCATCAACTCGTCCGCCCCCGTGCGGGCGACAAAGTCCGCGATCGTACTACGCACAGTCTCTACCGAACCCACAGCGGCACACGACAGGGCTGAATCGACAACCGCCTTGGCGGTACCATCCAGCCGTTCGTAGTAACCCTCCTGCGGTGCAGGAAGCTTGCCCGCCTTGTTCAGGCGCAGGTTCACGAAGGCTTGCTGAACCGAGGTGAACAGCAGACGAGCCTCATCGTCCGTGTCGGCGACGAAGGCGTTATAGCCCAGCATGAGGTACGGCTTTTCGAGATGCTCAGAAGGCCGGAAAGTCTGGCGGTAGACGTCCGCCGCCCTCATCATTTCGCCTGGCGCGAAATGGCTGGCAAACGCATACGGCAGCCCCATATGGGCGGCCAGTTGAGCACCATAGGTGGACGATCCCAGAATCCAGACCTTCACGTCCTGACCCTCACCGGGATAGGCCGCGATCCGCTGGCCTTCCTGAGCCGGCTGGAACCAGTGCATCAGCTCCATAACGTCTTGCGGGAAGCCGTCGACATCGCCCTGAAGGGTACGGCGCAGGGCGCGTGCCGTTAATTGGTCGGTACCCGGCGCACGGCCAAGGCCAAGATCGATACGACCGGGATAAAGTGCCGAGAGGGTGCCGAACTGCTCCGCAATTACCAGCGGCGCATGGTTGGGCAACATGACCCCGCCTGCCCCGACCCGAATGGTCTTGGTCGCCGCTGCGACCGCGCCGATCACGACCGAAGTGGCGGCGCTGGCGATACCGGGCATGTTGTGGTGTTCAGCAAGCCAATAGCGGGTAAAGCCCGCGGCCTCGGCGTGTTTGGCCAGATCAACCGTGTTCCTCAATGCCTGACCTACGTCAGAGCCAGCGGGAACGGGGGCGAGATCGAGTATGGAATAGGCGGTCATCCTACCGATATGGGGATGCCTTACGGCAACGCCATACCGGCAGGAGAACCATTTTAGGCTTTAGCTACCGGCCGGGCAGTCGCCCAGACGCTCGGCAGTCATGGTGATCTTGGTTTCGGCCATGGCCGGCGTCGGGGCCGGATCCATCTTGGTCGTCACTTCGGTCACATATCGGGTGTTGAAGTCGCCGGTGATCTTGACGGTCGAGTCAGACTTCATATTGCCCGGCAGCTTGCAGCTGGCAGTCGATACCATGGCGTCACCCTGACGGGCGAACGGAGTGCTGGTGCAGTCCGCGCCCGCTTGCTGGGCGGCGGCAGGGGCTTCAAGCTTGGCTTCCTTGATGCACATTTCCTGCGGCGGTACCGACGCGCCACCCGGTATACCGGTCATGGCGGTGGTCACACGCCACATACCCGGCTTAGGGGCCTCGAGCGTAGCCGGAGCCGCTGCAGGGGCAGCCGCGCCGCCGGCTGCGGCATCGCCATCAGCCTTATTTGCCGGCGGATTACATGCAGCCAACGTCAGGGCCGCAACCGAAGTCAGGCCGAGCAAAGCAAATTTGTTCATTGTTGTTCCCTCTCTCCCTCTGTGGAGAAACGAACAACTCTTCGAAGGGCCTAGCGTTCGAGCTTGGCCGCAAATTTAATCCAGACTTACGCCTGTGGTACGCATGATCTCGGCACGAAGTTCCGGCAAGCCCGCACCTTTTTCAGAGGAAGTGATGGCTACATAGGGATAGGCCGCCGGACGCTTGGCGATGGCTTTCAGGGTCGCAGCCTGAACCTTTTCGGCCTCGCCCTTTTTGAGCTTGTCCGCCTTGGTCAGAACGATCTGGTAGGACACTGCTGCCAGATCCAGTGCATCGAGCGCCTCGTCATCGACCTTCTTCAGGCCGTGACGGGCGTCGATCAGCAGATAGACGCGCTTGAGGGTCACACGACCGCGAAGATAGTCGCGGCCGAGGTCCTGAAAGCGCCGGACTTCCTTCTTGGAGGCCTTGGCCCAGCCATAGCCGGGCAAGTCCACCAGACGCAGCTTGTCGTCGAGGTTGAAGAAGTTCACCTCTCGCGTCCGGCCCGGCTCGTTGGAGGCGCGCGCCAGCTTGTGCATGCCGACAAGCCCGTTGATCAGGCTGGACTTGCCCACGTTCGAGCGGCCCGCGAACGCGATCTCGGGGAGATCGGGGTCGGGCAGTTGCTCGATTTTGGCGCAGCCGAGCATGAAAGTGGCCTGACGCGAAAACAGGACGCGCGCGGCCTCAATCTCTTCGGCGGAATACTCACCAACCTTGGGTTCATCCAGCACTAGGATCAGGCCTTTTTGAAGCGGGCAAAGAAGGTGTCGATGGGGTTCTCAGCCTTGTATTTGTGCATGATCACATACTGCTGGAGGATCGACAGGATGTTGTTCCACGCCCAGTAGATCAGCAGGCCAGCCGCGAACGGAGCCATGATGAAGGTGAACACCAGCGGCATCAGAGCGAAGATCTGCCGCTGCATCGGGTCTTGCGCCGGCGGGTTCATCGACATCTGCAGCCACATGGTCAGGCCGTAGATGATCGGCAGAACGCCAAGGTGCAGCGGGCCGCCCAGAATGCCACCGATCAGCGGCGCAGCAGACGGGTCGAATGGCAGGGCACCAAACAGATTCCACAGGCTCGTCGGGTCTTTGGCCGACAGATCCTTGATCCAGCCGAAGAACGGTGCCTGGCGCATTTCGATGGTGACGAACAGAACCTTATACAGCGCAAAGAAGACCGGAATCTGCACCAGGATCGGAAGGCAACCCGCCAGCGGATTGATCTTCTCGCGCTGATACAGGGCCATCATTTCCTGCTGCTGCTTCTGCGGGTCCTTGCCGTGCTTCTTCTTCAGCTCTTCCAGCTTGGGCTGCAGCATGCGCATCTTCGACATCGAAGCGTACGACTTGTTAGCCAGCGGGAAGAGGACCAGCTTGACAACAACCGTCAGCGCCAGAATGGCCAGACCGAAGTTGCCGAGCAGGCCGAAGAAGAACTCCAGAACCTGGAAGATCGGGCGGGTCAGGAACCACAGGATGCCCCAGTCGATCGCATAGACGAAGCGCGGCAGAGCCAGCTGCTCTTCATACTGCTTGAGGATCTCGTTGCGCTTCACGCCAGCGAACAGGCGCTGGGTTTCGGTGATCTGCTTGCCCGGTGCAATCGTATGCGCCGCGCCCAGCAGATTTGCTTCGTGGATGTCCACGCCCCCAACCTGACGCACGGTGAAGCGTGCCTGAACCTGCTCGTCCTGAGCGGGGATCAGGGCTGCCAGCCAGTATTTGTCGGTGATGCCCATCCAACCGCCGGTCGAGTTTTCCTCGACCTTGGTCTTCTTGGCCCAGTCTTTGTATTTGATCTGTTCGGTCGAATAGGACTTGCCGTCGCCGAAGGTACCGATGGCGCCCTCGTGCGAGATCATTTCGCGATGCTTGTCAGGGATGCCCTGACGCTCGACGCGAGAATACGGCGCAATGGTGATCGGCTGGGTGCCGAGGTTGGCGACCGTGTCCGTGACGGTGAACAGGTATTTGTCGTCGACCGAGATCACACGGCTGAAGCGCAGGCCGCTGCCGTTGTCCCAGGCCAGTTCCACCGGCGTGGTCGGGGTCAGCTTGTCACCCTTGACCAGCGTCCAGACCGTATTGGGGCCAGGTACGCCGCCCGGAACGTTGGCACCGCGCCAGCCGAACTGGGCGAAATAGGCGTGCTCTGTGCCTTGCGGACGGAACAGCTCGACCGGAGCCGGATTGCCCAGCTCTTCGCGGTACTGGGTCAGGTAGAGGTCGTCGATACGACCGCCCAGCAGCGAGAGCGAGCCCTTGACCGTGCCGCTCTCGATCGCCACGCGACCCGAGCCGGTCAGGGCCGCAGCGCGGTCCTTGAATACATTCACAGCACCCGTGACTGTCGGATCGGCAGGATCAGCCGCCGCTTCCTTGGTCATCTCGGCCGCGGCGATACGCGCGGCACGTTGCTGCTCGGCCTGAGGCCGCATCACGGTGAAATAGTAGATGCCCATGATCAGGGCCGCGCACACAAAGAAGATGATTGTGTTGCGCGAGTTCTCGTTTTGCATCGGGATCAGCGGTCCTGGCCGGAGAGGCGCGGTTGATCGGTATGGAACGCACCGGAGCGCCCATCTTTATCTAAGGATGGATCGGTACGCATCTTTGTCAGCCTTGTAAGGGCCGATTTCACGTCGTCAAGCAATCGGTCCCAGTCGCGGTCTGCCGTACCCATGCGCGCAATCAGCACATAGTCGCATCCGGACTGGCCGTATTCAGGCAAAAGCAGGCGCGCAGCCTCACGCAGGCGGCGCTTGGCGCGGTTGCGCACCACCGCCCCGCCCACTTTTTTCGTAGCGGTAAAACCTGCGCGAATGGCGTCGTCACCATCCGCACGGTCCAACTGTTGTATGACCACGGCGCCTCTCGCCTGAGAAACGCCTTTGGCGGCCGCCAGAAACTGGGGCCGCCGCAACAGGCGATCGATTTTCATCGGATCGGTCATGCGCCCTCCCATATAGGGTTGTTGGGCGCTTGACTTTAGGCCGTCAGGCGCTTGCGGCCCTTAGCGCGGCGACGCGCTACGATCTTTTGACCGTTCTTGGTGGCCATCCGCGAACGGAAGCCGTGACGGCGCTTGCGCACGAGACGCGACGGCTGATAGGTCCGTTTCACGGTCGGCTCCTGAAATAAAGAAGTTAAGCGGTAGATACGATCATCCACCGCGGAAGAGAGGCGGGCGTATAAATCGGCCCCGCGCCGGAGTCAACGGCGCCTTGGCGTTTGAAGCGCGTTATGAAGCCAGAATCGATAAGGTTTTTTCGTAACGCTGGAATATGGAGCCCTTGCGATTTGCATCGCCTGACCCGCTTTATCCCCCTTGTTTTGGTCATCGCTGCGGCAGCTTTGATCTTTGGCATGGGATGGAACCGCTACCTGTCGCTGGACACCCTGCGCGACCACGGCGCGACGCTGTCGGCGTGGGTGGACCAGTATTACTGGCTGGTGCTTATAGGGCTGATGGCGCTGTTTGCCGTCCTGACCGCCAGTGTCGTGCCGGGCGTGGTCTTTATCACCGTCACCGCAGGCTATCTGTTCGGCCCATGGGTAGGCGGCATAGCAACTGCCTTTGCCGCCACAGTCGGGGCGCTGGCCGTCTATTATGTAGGCCGCACCGCGCTGGGGGACTCACTCAAGCGCAAGGCTGCCTCGGATACGGGCCTCCTCAAGCGCATCTGTGATGGCGTGGACCGCAACACCTTCAGCTATGTGCTCACGGCGCGCCTGATCGTGTCAGTGCCGTTTCATATGATCAACGTGGCGGCCGGGATCATGTCGGCCCCCTTGCGTCCCTATATGTTGGCGACCTTCATCGGGCTGTTGCCGGCGCATATTATCTATTGCTGGATCGGCAGCGGGCTTCACGCCGTACTGGTGAAAGACCCCGATCCTGATATCCAATCGTTATTCCAACAGTTTATGTGGCCGCTGATCGGTGTAGGCTTCCTGTCTATGATACTGCCAATGGGTCTAAAGCTGATCAAATCGCGTTATGGACGTTCGCACGCGGGCGACCAATGACTGAACCCGCGCCTGAAACCGGAACCCCAGTGCCCCAAAGCCTTGCCTCTCACCGATCAAAGTTGAGCGACGCCCTCAAGGCGCGCTTGAATTCGGGCGAGCGCATCCGGCCGCACGGGCCAGACGGTTTGACGGCGCGCCTTATGCTGCTGACGGTGGCGTTCACGCTACTGGTTGCAGGCATGATTTTGATCCCCAGTGCCTCCTCCTTCCAGGAAAGGTGGCTCAGTGACCGTCTGCAGGCCGCAGAGCTGGCATCTGTGGGGGTCGAGGCCCTGCCCTACTCCGCGGTCGAAGACAGCACTGCAGAGCAGCTCCTGACCATCGGCGGGGTACAGTCGGTGGTCGTCGGCGAACAGGGCGTGCGCCGTCTCTTGCTCCAGGCCCCCAATCTGCCGCGCGCGCCGGAGCTGATCGACCTCAGAAACCGCAGCATCGGCTCCAAACTGCTGGACCCTTGGCGCACCTTGTTTGCACACCCGGACCGTTCGCTGCGGGTGCAGGCGACACCGCGCTATCGCTCGGGCGAGTTGATCGAAATCCTCGCCCCCGCTCAGCCGCTGAAGTTGGAGCTTAGGGCCTTTATCCTGTCGAACCTGATTGTGTCTGTGGTGATCGCACTGGTGGCGGGCGGACTGCTCTGGCTGGGCCTGTCCTTCCTCGTCCTGCAACCTCTGCAGCGCGTGACGCGGTCCATCGAACGCTTTGCTGCGGATCCGGAGAGCGTGGCCGAGGTCCCGTCCGATCGTCACGACGAGATCGGCCGCGTCGAGCGCGAACTGGCACGTATGCAGGAGGAAGTGCGCCACTCCCTGCGTGCGCGCGCCCGTCTGGTGGCGCTGGGTGCGGCGGTCGCAAAGATCAATCACGATCTGCGCAATATGCTGACATCCGCCCAGATCGCCTCCGAGCGCCTGTCGTCGTCGTCGGACCCGTTGGTGGCCAAGGCCTTGCCCCGCCTAGAGCGAGCGCTGGGGCGTGCCGCAGGGCTGGCCCGCAACGTTCTGGAGTACGGCAAGTCCGAAGAGCCCGAGCCCGAGCGCCGCCGCCTGCTGCTGGCACGTGTTGTCGCAGCCGCTGCAGAGGATGCAGGCTTGTCCGATCAGGGCGTGCGCTTGGTAACCGACCTGCCGTCCCGATTTGTCGTGACCGCCGATCCCGATCAGCTTCACCGCATCTTCGTCAACCTGATGCGCAACGCGCGTCAGGCCATCGAGAGTCTGAATGACGACAGACATGGCCAGATTGCCGTAAAGGCCCGCGAGGAAGACGGCTTTGCCGTCATTCAGGTGCGCGACAATGGCCCGGGCATCCCCGAACGCCTTGCAGGGCGGCTTTTCGAGGCCTTTGTCAGCGGTTCGAAATCCGACGGCACTGGTCTTGGTCTGACGATTTCGCAGGAACTGGCCGCCAACCATGGCGGTCAGGTGCAACTTGTCGAAACCGGCCCCGAGGGCGCGACGTTTGAACTGCGCTTGCCCCAATTAGCTCCGAAGGCCAATCCAGAGCTCCTAGATTTAACCGCCGCCGCAGAAGCGGCCGAAACGACCGAAGGTGAAAAGCCATGATGATGAAATCACTCACTGCCGTAGCGGCTGCCGCAATGGTCGCGCTGTCTGCGCCTATTGCCGTTGCGCAGGATGCCACGGCATCCGACCCTGTTGCCGAGGCCCTGCGCGCACGTGGCGAAGCCTATCGCCGCGGTGCCGATGAAAAGCAGGACCCGCAAGAACTGCGCACGACCTCGGCGCTGAACGCCGAGATCATGGAGCAGAACGATCTGGCCGAACTGCAGGACCGTGCCAACCAACGCGCGTTCGCCAAGGCTCAGGCAGACTATCAAGAAGAACTGGACCTGATGGAGATGGAGACGCGCCGTATCGAGGCCGAGACCGCTGCGAAACAGGCTGCCTATCAGGCCGAACTGGCGGCCTATGAGCGCGCTCAGGCCGACTGGCGGGCGTGTGTCGCCGGCGACAAGACGCGCTGCGCCCAGCAGCCTCAATAAGCCTCACAGAGGCAGACAAGACAAAGGGCGCGCGGCCACCGGCCACGCGCCCTTTTCATTTTCGTCCGGTTCGGGAGCTTAGCCCTCGACCGGGGCCTGCTCCTGACGCTTCTTGAGCAGGGCATCGAAGCTGTCCCACACGCCGTCGGCACCGTGCCACGAGCCTTGGGTTGCGGCTTTCGAATATTCCGTTGCGCGGGCTTCGAAGAAGTTGGCGTGCTCGACACCCGATAGCAGGGACTGCAGCCACGGCAGCGGGTTTTCCTTCACGCCGTAAACGTCCGGCAGTTGCAGCTGGCGCAGACGCCAGTCGGCGATGAAGCGGATGTATTGCTTGATGTCGTCCGGCGTCATGCCGTTGACCGGACCCATTTCAAAGGCCAGGTCGATGAACTTGTCTTCCATATCGATAACGGTCTTGCAGTTATCGACGATGTCGTCCGCCACGGCTTTGGTGACCGCACCGGTTTCCTTGTTGAAGGCGTGGTACAGCTTGATGATGCCTTCGCAGTGCAGGCTCTCGTCGCGCACCGACCACGAGACGATCTGGCCCATGCCCTTCATCTTGTTCTGGCGCGGGAAGTTCATCAGCATGGCGAAGGAAGCGAACAGCTGAAGGCCTTCCGAGAAGCCACCGAACATCGCCAGCGTTCGGCAAATGTCGGCATCGGTCTCTACGCCGAACTTGCCCATGTAATCGTGCTTGTCCTTCATGGCCTCGTATTCCATGAAGGCACCGAACTCGCTCTCGGGCATACCGATGGTTTCGAGCAGAAGCGCATAGGCCGCGATATGGATGGTCTCCATGTTCGCAAAGGCCGCCAGCATCATCTTCACTTCGGTCGGTTTGAACACCCGACCATAGCGTTCCATGTAGTTGTCCTGAACCTCGATGTCCGCCTGGGTGAAGAAGCGGAAGATCTGGGTCAGAAGGTTGCGCTCGTTGTCATCCAGCTTGGCCGCCCAATCCTTGACGTCCTCGCCGAGCGGCACTTCCTCCGGCATCCAGTGGACCTGCTGCTGCTTCTTCCACATGTCGAACGCCCACGGATAGCGGAACGGCTTATAGGCGGTCGACGGGGTCAGCAGACCGGGCGTGCCGGGCTGGATGATCGAGGATTGGGCGTTCATCACACGGGGTCCTGACGAGGTAGAAACTGGATGGAGATTCGTAGGCCCAACCATGCGCCACCACCGCGGCGCGGGCAAGCCGCCATCGGGCCTATATTGCGATGAAAATTCTTATAGCCACTAGATGTGGGGTCATTAGACCACGCAACTGTGGGGTGTGCTGGGGACAAAAAAGCCCGCCGCTGCGCAAGGCAGGGCGGGCTTTCGTAATTCGCGGCCTGCGTCCTTACAGGATCATGCCCAGTCGGCGGGCATCGGCTTCCAGGCTTTCGCGGAACTGAGGGGCAGCCAGCTGGATCAGGGCGCGGGTGCGCTCCTCGACCGACAGGCCGCGCAGATTGACCGCGCCGTGCTCGGTCACGATCCACTGCACGTCGTTACGCGGCGTGGTCACCGGACCATCCAGCTGCGCCACGATGCGCGAGACCGTGCCCTTGGCTGCGGTCGAGTGGCAGGCGATGATCGACTTGCCGCCCTTGGATGCCGCGGCACCGCGCACAAAGTCCAGCTGCCCGCCCGAGGCCGTGAACTGGCGCCCGTTCAGGTACTCCGAGCAGCAGGCACCGAACAGGTCGACCTGCAGGGTCGCATTGACCGAGACCACCTTGTCGTTTTGCGAGATGACGCGCGGGTCATTCACATAATCGACGCCATAGGCTTCGAAGTCCGGATTATTATCGATGAAGTCGTAGTCGGCCTTTGTGCCCATGGCGAAGGCAAAGACCGCCTTGCCCTTATGGATGTTCTTGCGGCTGTTGTTGATCACACCGGCCTGCATCAAGGCGATCAGGCCGGGCGTCATCAGTTCGGTATGAACGCCCAGATCCTTGCGATCGAACAAGGCGGCACAAACCGCATCCGGCAGGGCCCCGATGCCCATCTGAAGCGTCGAGCCATCCTCGATCATATCGGCGATGATTGCGCCGATGGCCTCGTCCGCAGGTGCCATCGCAGCCTTGCCCGACTCGATCAGCGGGACATTGTTTTCCACGATGGCCGTCACTTCGGAGATGTGGACGCGGGTATCGCCGCCCACACGCGGGAACTGGTCGTTGACCTCCAGTATCAGGCGCGCGCCGGAACGCGCGACCGGCGTGGCATAATCAGCGTTCACACCGAACGAGAAATAGCCCTCGTCATCCATCGGCGAGACGGTGGTCACCAGAGTATCCACCTTGACCTGATTGACCATCACATCGGGGGCCTGCTGGAAACTGGACGGGATGAACCACACGCCGTTACGGCCGGCATCGCGGCTCTGCTGCTCCAGTTTGCGCTCGATACCGCCGTGGAAGAGGCTGTACGGCCGAAGGCGGTCCGTCAGTTCGTAGCGTAGGACGGTCTCACCGGCCTGCTTCATCGACAGCAGATAGTAGATGTTTACGTCGGACACCTGACCGGCATCGGCACGGTCCGCGAGCGCCTTAAGAAGCGCCGGCGGCTGGGAGATGCCGAGACCCATGGCCATTCTTGTACCGTTACCGATGAGCGCGGCGGCTTGGTCGGCGGTGGTCAGGCGCTTGGCATATTCAGCCGCAAAGTCAGTCATGGTCTGCCTCGGTAATCCACTGGCCGCCTAAACGGCCCAAGGTCGGTAATGACCAAATTCGTA
>NZ_JSYD01000117.1:0-3499 GCF_054824005.1 Brevundimonas sp. GN22
CGAGGCTATGGGCCAGTCAGTGATGGATGGGCTAACGATCTGGAACCAGATGCTGACGGGTCAGGTCGCCATGCTGCGCCCGATCCATTCACGGGCCACAGATAATGCCCGGCGGCTGGGCACCAAGACTTAGGCCGTCTTTACCAGACCGCCTACCACCTGAACCGGCCACGGGGTCAGCTTGCCCCCCGCGCACGGACCGCCGACGCATTTGCCGCTGATCGGCTCGAACACTGCGCCGTGCCAGCCGCACAGGATCAGTTCGCCGTCGCGGCTGAGATAGCGGTCCAATTCCATCGCAATGGGGAAACCGGCATGGGGGCAGCGATCCACCCAGCCTGCGACCTCGCCGTCCTTCTTGACGACGAAGCCGTGGAAATAGGCGTCTCCGATCTGGAGCACGAAGCCGCGCGATCCGGGATCAGCCAGATCGCTTTCCAAACACAGGGTCACATTGGCAGGCGTTTTCCAGACCCGCTTGCGCTCTTCCGGGGCGGCCGCCTCTTCGCTCATTCGCGCTCAGGCTTCAGCGGACGGGTCAGCAGGTCTTCGATGGCGGCATCCACCGTCGTCTCGCCCGCTAGCACAGCAGCCACAGCCTCGATGATCGGGGTATCGACGCCCAGTTTGCGCGACAGTTCACGCACAGCCGGAGCGCTCTCATAGCCTTCGGCCACCGAACGCTTGCCCGCCAGCGCTTGCTCGACCGTCTGGCCCTGACCCAGAGCGAGGCCGAGGCTCATGTTGCGCGACTGCGGGCTGGAGCAGGTCAGCACCAAATCGCCCAGACCGCAAAGGCCCGTCACCGTCTCGGGCTTGCCGCCCAGAGCTTCGGTCACGCGCACGATCTCGGCAAAGCCGCGGGTGATGACCGCGGCGTGGGCGCTGCGGCCCATCTCGCGGCCCTCGACGATGCCACAGGCGATGGCCAGAACGTTCTTCAACGCCCCGCCCGTCTCGGCACCGATGATGTCTTCGGCGTAGTAGGGACGGAACACAGGGCCCGACAGGGCCGCCGCCAGCTTTTCAGCCATGTCGATGTCGGCACAAGCCAAGGTCACCGCGCTGGGCAGGCCGCGCGCGACCTCCCCCGCAAAGCTGGGGCCGGAAAGGACGGCCGTCGTAGCATGCGGAATGGTTTCCGACAGCACTTCGGCCATCAGTTTCAGCGAGCCGCGCTCGATCCCCTTGGAACACAGCACAACCGGCAGTCCTTCACGCGCATAGGGCGCAAACGCCTTCAGGGTCGCGCGCATATGCTGGGCCGGCGGAACCGCCAGAATCAGATCGCAACCGGCGAGATCAGCCAGATCGGCGGTTACGGTAATCCCCGCATCCAGTTCGACGCCCGGCAGGAAGGCTTCGTTCACGTGACGCGCACGAATGCTCTCGACCACCTCGGGCTCGCGCGCCTGAAGCCTGACCTTGAGGCCCGCGGCTGCTGCGCTTTGTGCCAAGGCGGTACCCCACGCACCGGCCCCGATCACACCTGCCGTTTTAAATTCCATAGTCACTCCGCTGGCCCCGCCCCCGCGAGGGCCGTGCCTTAAGCCTTGGCGCCTTTACGGCCCTGTTTCTTGTGCACAGGATCAACTGTCGCACGCGCCTCGTCCAGAGGCCATCTGGGACGCGCCACCGCATCCATATCCGACACCCAGCCTTTTTCCAGCCTTTCGGCCCCCGCCAGCGCGATCATTGCAGCGTTATCGGTGCAGAAGGCCATCGGCGGGGCAAAGAAGCCGAAGCCGTATTTGGTCGCCAGATCGGTCAGGGTCTGGCGCACCGTCTTGTTCGCCGCCACCCCACCGGCCACGACAAACAGACGCTGTCCGCCCTTGGCCGCACCGGCCTCCGCATCATACGACTGCAGGTCTGGATGGCGCTCCAGATAGTCCTTCATCGCCCGCTCGGTGCGCTCTTTCAGCTGGCGCGCGATGGCCTTTTGTACGGCGTCGGCCAGATCAGCCTTGTCCTGGTCCGTCTCGCAGGTCTGGGCCAGACGAGATGCGGCCGTCTTCAGACCCGAGAATGAGAAGTCGCAATCCTTGCGCCCCAGAAGCGCACGCGGCAGCTCATAGCGCGAACCATCGCCCTTGGCCGCCAGCTTCTCCAGCGCCGGACCACCGGGGTAACCGAGGCCCATGGCCTTGGCGATCTTGTCGAACGCTTCGCCCGCCGCATCGTCAATCGTCGTGCCCAGCCGGCTCATATCGCCAATGCCGCGCACTTCCAGAAGCTGGCAGTGACCGCCAGACACCAGCAGCAGCAGGAAGGGATAGGCCGTCTCGGCCCCCAGACGCGCCGAAACCGCATGGCCTTCAAGGTGGTTGATGGCAATCAGCGGCAGATCACGCGCCAGCGCCACCGCCTTGCCATAGGACAGGCCGACCATCACCCCGCCGACCAGACCGGGCCCCGCCGTCGCGGCCACGCCGTCCAGCGCATCCCAGTCCAGGCCAGACTGCGCCATAGCTTGCCGCGTCACCGTATCGATCATCTCGACGTGGCTACGCGCTGCGATTTCCGGCACGACACCCCCATAGGCCGCGTGCTCGTCAATCTGGCTGTGAATGACGCTGGACAGGACCTCTGCGCCGTCAGGCCCAAGACGCACGACAGACGCCGCCGTCTCGTCACAGCTGGTTTCCAAACCCAGAACAGTTAGAACTTCGGTCGAAATTTCGACCGTTGGACCCTCTGTCCGATTTGCTCCGCTGGTCGGGCTGATATAGTTCGCGCCGGTGTTCATCGGGTCGAGGTAGCGGCCCACCCCGTCTTTCGCAATGTCTGGTGCCATCTTATGACCCCGCTTCTTCGTATCGGCACCCGCCGCTCCAAGCTCGCTCTGGCCCAATCAGGCATGATGCAGCGTGCCGTCGGACGCGCTCTGGGCGTGCCCGAGCCCGAGATCGAGACACTGGTGCCACTGGTCGAGATCGTCACCACGGGGGACCGCATTCAGGACCGTCGCCTGCTGGAAGTGGGTGGCAAGTCTCTGTTCACAAAGGAAATTGAAGAAGCGCTTCTGGATGGCCGTGTCGATCTGGCCATCCATTCCATGAAGGACGTGCCTGCGGAACAACCGGCCGGTCTGGCCATCGCTGCCATTCCCGAGCGCGAAGATCCGCGTGATGCCTTTATTAGCCATAAGTCCAAGACCTTCATGAACCTGCCCCACGGCGCGAAAATCGGCACCGCATCCCTGCGTCGTCAGGCGCAGCTCCTCGCCGCGCGGCCGGATCTGCAGATCGAGATGTTGCGCGGGAATGTCGACACGCGTCTACGCCGCCTGAACGAAGGTGATTTCGATGCCATCCTTCTGGCCTGCTCGGGCCTCAACCGCCTTGGCTTTGGCGATGTGATCACTGAGCGCCTGTCGCTCGACGCCTTCCTCCCCGCCCCCGGTCAAGGCGCGCTGGCCTTGCAAACCCGAGCCGAAGACACCGACAGTGCTTGGGCAATCGCACTCAACCATGCGCCTACGTCGCTGGCCGTAGCC
>NZ_JSYD01000118.1:0-246 GCF_054824005.1 Brevundimonas sp. GN22
GAGCCAGACGTGCCACGCCCGCCCTTCATGCCTTCCATCGAGGGATGGCCTAGCAGCAGGATCGCAATGTCGTTTTCCTTGGCCACCGCATTGAGCAGGCGCATGAACTCGGACACCTGAGCGCGATCCAGCTCATTGCCGCCGAAGATGGCAGCGGCATAGTCCAGCACCAGCAGGTTAGCCCCGACCTCGTTCACTCTGGCAACCAAGGCGTGCATCAGCGGGGTGCGAACGAGAAACCCGTTG
>NZ_JSYD01000119.1:0-9087 GCF_054824005.1 Brevundimonas sp. GN22
GGTTCGATTCCCCTAGGGACTGCCACGCGGTTTTCGTTAGAAAACCCTTACAATCGACTGCTTGCAACCGTTTGACTGCTCTGTGCGCTGGTCAATGCGGCCGTTCGTATGCGCAGTTAATGCTCCGCTTTGAAAGAATCATTTTTCACTCTGCGGGACAGTTAATTTGTGTTACGTTTCGTTGTTCGTTCAATAGAAGCTTCTCGCTTAGATTGAATGCCTTGTCTGCTTTGCTTGGGTATGTGGGGATGGAAGAAAACGATTCGGTACGCGTCGAGGGGCGTGTAAAATGGTTCGATCCGGGGAAGGGCTACGGCTTCATCGTGCCTGATGACCCGAGCCTGACCGACATGAAGGATGTCCTGCTTCACGTCAGCAGTCTGCGCGATTTGGGTCGCGAAGATGCAGAGGAAGGGGCCCGTATCAGCATTGATTGCGCCCGCCGCGCCAAGGGCTGGCAGGTTGTGAGCATCGTGGATCTGGCCGAGCCTGTCGCCGAGCCGCGTCCGCAGCGCCCGTTGATTCAGCGCAGCGGTATTTCGGCTACGCCGATTGGCGAAATGGAGCCCGCGGTCGTCAAATGGTTCAACCGAACCAAGGGGTATGGATTCGTTGTGCGTAACAGCGCCGAGGGCGACATCTTCGTGCATGTCGAAACCTTGCGCCGCAGCGGTCTCGAAGACCTCTTGCCCGGCGACGCGGTCGATGTGCGTTTTGCCGAAGGTCCTAAAGGATTGGTGGTAGCCGAAATTCGTCCGGCGCAGTAAGTTTGTGGCCTCAACTGGAGGCGATTCCATGAAGTTCACGCGCCGTACATTGGTATTGGTCGCTGCGGGTCTTGCACTGTCGGCTTGTGCCGGTAGCAAACAGGCCGTCGACGAACGTGGCCGCCCGCTGGAGCCGCTCTCCATCGTCACGAGTTCAGGCGAGCACCAGTTTCTGGTCGAGATCGCCGATGACGACGCGTCGCGCGCTCGGGGCCTGATGTTCCGTCCGCCGCTCGCGGATGATCGCGGGATGCTGTTCCAGTTTCCGACGGCGCGCGAGCAGTCTTTCTGGATGCGCAACACTCCAAGCTCGCTCGACATTATCTATGTGGCTCCTGACGGCAAGATCGTCTCGATTGCCAAACACGCGACGCCTTATTCCGAAACGCCCATCCCGTCGTACGGTGCAGCCAACGGCGTGGTAGAGTTGCGCGCAGGTCGAGCCGACGAAATCGGTGCCAAACCCGGCGATGTCGTAAAACACAACTTCTTCAAACCGTAGAAGTTTTTCTATTGCAGTCCGGTCTCTGACGTGACATTAGAGCGTCTTCCGCGGCTCGGGGTATGGCGCAGTCTGGTAGCGCACCTGTTTTGGGAGCAGGGGGTCCAAGGTTCGAATCCTTGTGCCCCGACCACGGAATAATCTCCCTGCATTTCGAGCCTAGTTCCAGCGCCCGTTAAGGGCATAGCTGAAGCCGACCGGTAGAGCGTCGCGCACCTGGGTCATGTAGGCTCCGATCTCACCAACAGTATTCCGTGGCACAAAGATGATGTCGCCTCGACGTGCACGTGGCGCATTTCCTGCAGGTGCCCGAAGGTCGAGCGTGCGGACCATCGGCTGGCCGTCGGAGCCGCGACGGACCAAAACCGCCTTGCCCGCGCGGGCACCGACGGATGCGCCTCCCGCCAAAAGCAGCGCCTGATAGACCGTTATGGCTTCACCCGGCAGGTCATAGCCGCCCGGCGTCCTGACCTGACCATCTATCCAGACCTTCGACGGGGCAGCACGGCGTAGGGTAATCTCGACGGCGGGTCGGACAAGATGGGGTACCAGTGACTGCGACACGCGCGTCTCCAGCTCGTGGAGGCTGAGATCGGCAGCGGATACATGACCAATCAGGGGCATCGATATTCGGCCGTCAGGCCCGACCGTAACGCTGCGGTTCAACTCGGGCGCGGAGGGCAGGGCGATGTCGAGTTCATCGCCGGGAAACAATACATAAGGCGGCTCGAAATCACTCCAAGCCGTATCAATCGCGCGGCCTGTGGCGGGGCGTGATGCATTCGCCGCGCAACCGGCAAGGCCGGTTAAAAGGCCGGCCAGAATAAGCCTGCGGTCAATCATGCATGTCCCCCGAGCCGACGATCCCAACTCCCGAACCAATGTTCGAAATTTATGGTTCACGTCTGATTAACGCCCTTTGGGGCATTCATATAGCAGAGGTTCATCTTTCGCAGGCTTGAGCGTATGGCGTCAATCAGTACCGGACATGGCCGCGCCCGCTATGGGCTGGTCGATGTCGTCGCGCTGTTGTGGCGCGAGTTATGGCTGATGGCGCTTGTGTTTATCGTGATCGTCGCGGTGGGCACCGCAGCCGTCTTGACCCTCAAGCGATCATATTCGGCCGGTGCAACACTCTTCGTGGGTGTCGGGCAGGAATACGTTTATCAGCCGCGTGTAGGGGCTGGCGACAGCAGCCCGCCGATGGCGTCTGAAGTGGCCCAGTCCGAGGCGGCCATTCTCAACAGCCTCGAAGTCAAGCAACGCGTCGTTCGCGCGATGGGCGTCGAATCGTTCCAGCCTGCAGCCAAGGGGCCGGTAGAGGGAGCCAAGGCTGAGGCCGCGGCTATTCAAGCGGTCGGGCAGGCGCTGACCATCTCGGTATCGCCAGAAAGTCCGGTGATAGGCCTCTCATATAAAAGCACTGATCCACGTCAGGCCGCGCAGGTTCTGAACTCGGTCATAGACCAATACCTGAATTATCGCCGTGAGGTGTTCCGCGACCGCGCGACACCGGCGATCCGTACCCAGCGCGCCGCGTTCGAACAGGAACTAAACGCGGCCGACAAGGCATACGAGGACTTTTTGAAGTCCAACGACATCGGCGATTTCGCGACGGCCAAGGCGGCCTTGTCGCAAAGCTACCAAACCCTTTTTGCAGAGCGATTGGCTACACAGGCCCAACTTAATCAGGCTGCGCAACGCCTCGCGACGATAACCGCCCAACAGGGAAGGGTGCCGTCCGATATCGCCTTGCAGAAAGATCTGAACGTCAGCGCACAGGACCAAGTTCTTCAGTTGCGCACTGAACGGGAGGCGCTTCTGTCACGATATCAACCCGATGCTGCGCCGGTCCAGGAGATCGATGCCCGCATTCGCCAGCTTCAGGCCTACGTTCAAACCGGCACCTCGGTTGGACCTAAAGAGATCAGAACTGGCCCGAACCCCGTCTGGGTGGAGTTGGAAGGCACACGTATCTCGACGATGGCCGAACGCGATGCACTGGGGGCGCGCTTGCGGGTCATCGACAACCAACTGGCCGATATCAAGGCTCGCCAATCGCGCCTGACGGATCTCGAATCCCGCAACTCGACGCTGGCTGGTAACCGCGAAGTCCTCAGCCAGTCGATCCGCGAGTTTCAACTGCGTGAAACCCAGAGCCGCGCGGATAGCGAACTGGTTTCTGCTGGTGCGGACAACGTCACCGTCATCGAGCGCGCCCAACCGCCGTTGACGGGTAAAAGCATGAAGTTGCCCCTTATGGCGCTGCTGCTCGCTTTCGCAGCCTTCTCTGCGATCTGCGCCGGCCTTCTCAGGGTGTTCACGCGGGGTAATGTGCTCACCCCGTCTGCCGCCCGGCGTACGTTTGATTTGCCCGTGCTGGCCGTGGCCCCTGCTAAAAGCTAAGCCGTGCTAGGATCACCCTGTTATTTTAGGGCGCACCGATTCGCATGGTTGACTTAACGGCTGAGATGGCAGGCCTCTGGACGGCGCTGGGCGCTGCTCCGAGCCATCGCGGCCGCTTGATCATGTTCGTAAGCGCTAAAACAGGCGAAGGGGCATCCACCGTCTCGCGTGAGTTCGCGCGTTTGGCGGCGGTCCGTGCCGAAAAGCCGGTTTGGCTGATCGACGCCGATTTGGGGCGGCAAGAGCAGCAAATCCAGATGATCCAGCATCCGGAACGATTTGGGCGCGCGGGTTCGGCCGTGGCGGCATCACCTGACGGGTCATGCTTCTTTGCCCTTAAGCCGGCCTTTGTCGACGATGCGGGTCGGCGCGTAAGGCCTGCCAGATTGTTGACGGCGAAACCTTTCCTTGGGCGAAGGCTGTACGTATCGCGCTTCCGTCAGGAGGCGCTCAAGGCAGGTCAGAACGCGATTATTCTTCGCCAGGGCGATTATTGGGCCGCGCTGGCCCATCACGCCGATACCGTGATTGTCGATGTTCCGGCGGCGGACCGAAGCGACGCAGCAATGATGCTGGCACCCTTTATGGACGATGTGGTGATGGTGGTCGGCGAGCGCGGAGACGTGGGGCCTTCTCTAGGCCTGAGAACCCAAATCGCCTCTGTCGGCGGGCGCTTGTCCGGGGTGGTGATCAATCGCGCGACCTATCAACCACCTAAAGCCTTACGTCGCCTGATCGCTTGACCCTGCAGGCTGTGCTTTTAACTCGCTTTGGCCGTAAAGTTTGGGCTCAAAGCTACTGAACCAAAACATCTTTCCAAGGCCCTCTGCGCACCTTATTGCAAGGCGCGCACTGGTGTGAGGTGAGGCGAAGCGTGTTGCCAATGCCGAGACGCCATAAACACAAACTTGCGCGGCACCTACCAGACTCCAACCAATCAAGCCTAACCAGTGCCGGTTCTCCGCTGAGGTCTGACTGGGGCCTTGGCCGCGGGCAAATGCGCGAACCAAGAGGTAGCGCATGGTCGCACGGTGCTTCGGCACATGCTCCTCCACTGCGGCGTCCGCACTCCACGCGATCACTGCGCCTTTTGCGATTAGGCGGGCAAAAAGTGTGTCGTCCTCACCGCCTGTCTCGTTGGTTGCGGGGTCAAATGGGACCCCGTCGATAAGACATTTCGCCTTCAGCAAGCTGTTGCCGCATCCGTAAGCACGATCGATGAGCTGCGTTTCCTTCGGACCAGACCGGCTGAAGAAGGCTTCGACCAGTGGGCGGGTCTCCACGGGGGCGCAGGAGGCATAACCGTCGATCGGACCAAAAACGACATCCGCGTCATACATTAAGGCTGTGGACACCAGTGCATTCAGCCACTGTGGGCTGGCCACTTCGTCATCATCGAGGAAGGCGATGAAGTCCGCATCCGCACATTGGGTGACGCCGGCATTCCGCGCATTCGCCACGCCCGGCCTTGGCTCGTGCACGTAGATTACAGAAAACTCTGCCTCGTGCTTCAGACAGTTGGCAACCGATAGGGCCGTGCCTTGTGGGTGGTTGTCGACAATGACCAGTTTTTCAACAGTGCCGGCATTCTCTAGGTTGAATAGAGAACGGACTGCCCGGTCCAACTGCTCGGGACGGCCCATAGTTGGCACAACAACGTAGACCTTGCTCATACCCTCAGCGCCTCGGCATAAAGCGACGCCCGATAGAACCTGAGAGCAAGGGCGCGTAACCCGGCCGGCAGGCGCTCACAAGCCGCCGTGCGATGCGACACGGCCTGAATTGGTTTTTCAAGAGATGCTGCCCTAATGATCCTCGCGATTTTGTACGAAGGGTAGGTTGCCACCAGCGTCGGATGACGCGCCGCGACCTTGGCGAAGTTGGATGCCGATTGACGGTACTTCGCCATCAACTGGGGCACAGTATCCAGACCCAGATGTGTTGCGGGTATGTCGTGGTGCTGAATGGCGTGGTCGGAAGATACACGCATGGCCCATTCCACGTCTTCCCAGCCCCAGCCCGTGAATCGTTCGTCGAAGTGCGCCGTGGTGAAGATGTCTGAGCGGACGAGAAGGTTGGATGTGAAGACGTATTTTTCTGGCTGCTGGCTCCGCCGTACGGCGGGGAGGCAATCGGACTTCGCAGCCATGGCGCGATGAACCTCATAGGCTGGATCGCGCGGGGCTAAATCGACGCTGAAGCCGCCGAATGCAATTTCCGGCGCGGCGTTGTCGATCAAGGCGAGCCAGTCGGCAACAAAGCTCTCGCCATCGGGTCGCATGTCGGCATCGAGAAACAGCAGATATTCGCCGCGCGCCTTGCGGGCCAACAGGTTCCGACCGGACGCACGCCCTGAGTTTTCGGTGAGGGTAATCAGCGATCCTGCAATCGGTATCGACTGGATAAGGCTGACCAACCTTGCGGACAGAATGGGATCATTTGTCCCGTCATCTAGCAAGATCAGTTCCAGCTGGGACGCCTTGTCCGGTCGTTGCTGGGAGAGCGGTTCCAGAAGCGGTGTCGGATCATCGCGCAGAAACGGTATCAGGATGGACAACTTTGGCCGTACGTCGGGCCAAGAGGCATTGGCATGGTGGATCACAGCGCGGCCTCAACGCCGCGGGCCTCGCCCCTGATCCGCGCAAGTAATTGACGGGCATTGCCGGCGTTGGTCGCGTAAACCAGCGCGGCATACACAAGCGCACCGACCGATGCGTCCAACATAACTTCTCCGATGCCACCAAAGCTTGGCAGCATGAGAACAACGGCGGCCATCGCTGCGCTACAGGCGAGGCACAACGTCAGATCACGCATGGGGACCGGCATCAGAAGTGTCCGACGTCCGACAAAAATGGATGCGATCACGCCAACGCCATATCCCGCCACAGAAGCTGCTGCGGCTCCTGACAAGCCAAACCGGGGAATGAGGACAAGATTGCCGCCGATATTGACTACGGCGGGTATCAGCATCGTCACCAGCAGCAATCGGGTACGCTTTGCCAAGGTGAAGGCCTGATTGAAATAATAGTACAGGAAGCCCGAGAGCAGGGCCGATGCGGCGATCCACGGGGTCACCATGGCCGAAGCGCTACGAAGTTGCGGCCCGATAACCACTTCGGCAAGCGGCCTCGCGACCAGTGCCAGTCCCACCGCTGCCGGTATCGTTAGCAGGATGAGGGCGCGTGCCTGATCCGTGGCGGCTTCCTTTAATGCGTCGCGGCTTCCGCGTTCCAGAGCCATGACAAGGGCAGGCGCACCTGCGGTACCAAGCCAGATGAACATGACGTCCAGCGTGCGGCTCGCGAGGCTATAGCTGGCGTGATAGGCCCCAACCGCCGCTTCGCCCATCAGCCATTCCAGCATGAACCGATCTGTCGTCGCCAGTATCAGCCCCATGCCTAGCGAGATGGAGATCGGATACCCGTAGGCAGCAAAGGCTTTGAGCCTGTCAGCATTTAGGACACCGCCCCGCGCACGCTTTAATTCGGCAGGCAGGACCACGGGCAAGAGCAACAGGGGCGCGATCAGCAGTCCGATCAACGGCGCTGACCCTCCAGCACCACTGAGCGCCGCGACGATGCCGATTGCAAAACCTGCAACGACGAAAAACATGTCGAGGTTGGCTGCCCTGCGGACATCGCCGCGAGCGCGCAAGGCGACCTTCACCAGATTCATGCAACAGCGCACCGGCACTCCGATCAGGCCAATGCAGACGGCAATGCGTATTTCGGCACTGGCGGGCAGAAACAGATAGGTGCCGATAACCACCGGTACGAACAGGACGCTGATCAGAAGCGCCGTTTTATATAGCGTGGCGTATAGTGCACCGTGCCCGCCGTCGCGGTCTGCCTCGGCCCAATGGCGCTCCATCGCTGCTTCGATCCAAGAAAAGAGCGAAACGTGGGCGAGCGTCAGAACCGCAAATGATAGTGCATAGATGCCGAACTGTTCCGCAGTTAGCAGGTGGGTGAAGACCCAGATAGTGGCCACCCCGACAACGGCCTGTAGGATGTTTGAGGGTAGGTAACCCAGAATACCGCGAACAAACATCAGCGCACTGCGAGCTTGTCGCCCAGCAGAACGGGCAGGGTGCGGGCCATGATCCAGATATCGAACCAGAAGCTCTGGCGCTCGATATAGTCGATATCCAGTTGCACGCGACGACGGACGTCTGCGGCGGTGTGCATGGGACCGCGCGAGCCATTGATCGCGGCCCAACCGGTCATCCCGGGCTTGATACGGTGGCGATGGGCGTAATCGGCGACAATGTCCGACGACATAACCTGACCGGTCTTCATCGCGATGGCGTGGGGCCGGGGGCCCACGAGGCTCATTTCGCCACGAAGGACGTTGAATATCTGCGGAAGCTCATCAAGGCTAGTGGTGCGTAGAAAGCGGCCTGCGCGCGTAATGCGGTCGTCATCGCTGGTGACTTGGCTAACTCCGGAGTGGTCAGCGCGGTCCGCCCGCATCGTCCGAAACTTCCACACGACGATTTCCTCGTGATTGAACCCATGACGGACCTGCCGGAAGAGGGCGGGACCCTTGCTATCCAGCCGCACCCAAATGGCGATGGCGATCATGAGTGGGGACAACAAAAGAAGTGCCGCCGCGCCACAGATGATGTCCTGGAGACGCTTGTAAAAGGCGGCTGTATCCCGTGAAGGGGGATGTCGGAGCGTCGCGACAGGCGTTAGAGCCATCTTGTCTAGCGCGTGCGCGATTTCCTCGTCGGAAGGTGCCTCACTCTGGATCAAAGTCACCACCCGATTGGGCATTAGCGTAAGTCTTCGCTCCAGTTGGCGGACGCGCTCGTTGGCCTCGCCGGGGACGGTGAGGGCGATACAGTCCAGATATCCGGTGAGTCGGTGCAACAGCAGCGCCTCTGTTTCGCCAAGCACCGGCACGCCACAAACCCGATCGGGTCTGCGGGCCCGTCGGTCGTCGAAAATGCCGATAATGTTCACGTCCCGGCGCTTCAACGCCGCCTGAATCATCCGCTCGGCATGATCGGTCGCACCGACCAAGGCGACATTTGGCGTTAGCGCTCCAGTGAGTCGCCCCTTGCGGATCGCTATCGCCCAAATGAGATGGAGGCAAAAAATAAGGGCCGCAAACCCGCACGCCCACACCAGATAACGGGGAGTGCCATCGGGATCCAAGGCAATCTGTGTGATGCCGCCCGCCAGACTGCCAATGATAATGCAGCCACCGGCGACCAGCGCGTGTTTGATGATCCCACGTGGAGACACAAAGCTGTACGAACTGGAGGCGAGCAAGAACCACATTCCGCCCAGCCACCCCAGAAGGTAGGGAGCGATCTCGAGCACGGTCAGCTGTCCGACAGCTACGATGCTGCGCGGATAGGCCAACCAGCCCGCTGTCACCAGGAATGAAACGGCGAGGTCCAGA
>NZ_JSYD01000120.1:0-2882 GCF_054824005.1 Brevundimonas sp. GN22
GCTGACGTTCTACCTCTGAACTATACCCGCCCGGGCGGCTGGCGATGCTGCCGCTTGATTTGGCGAACATAGCAGCGGCGTTTCAAATGAAAAGGCCCGGCGCAATGGCCGGGCCTTGAAATCTGCGCGCTGCGACAGGGACTTAGTTGGGCAGACGCTCGGATTGGATGCCTTCGGCGGCCAGCATCGACTGGACGCTGTCGGCACCGGCAAGGTGAGCCGCGCCCACGGCGATAAAGGCCGTACCGGAGCCCTCGAGCAGTTGCTTGATCTGGCGGGTCCAGTTGGCGTTACGGCGCGTCAACATGATGTCGTAGGCCTCGGGGGACTGGGTCTTCATCTTTTGGACCATGTCCTGATCGATGTAGGCGACATTGCCGGTCGACCAAGCCTGCACCAGCTTTTCAACCTCTTCCGGCGTCTCGTTCAGGTCCTTGAGGCCTGCCCGGAGCATTTCAACCTGTCCTTCTTCGGACATGCCCGCCATCAGTTCGATCTGCTCCTTCATGCTCTCGAAGCCCTTGAGCGGTTTGCCAAGTGCTGCGGCGCGCGCCATCAGAATTTTCTCGACACCCGCATTGGGGTCAAAGCCGTTAGCGACCATCTGGACCAACGCCAGTTGCATTGACACCAGCCACGGGCGCATCGGGTCGAACGCTGCGGCGGTCGCACCCATCTTGGAAGCGGCTTGGTCCAGCGCGGCGATATCCTCTGCGGTGAGCAGGCTGGACAGCGGACGGTCGGGCGACAGACCGTGCTGCATCATCAACTGTTGGGCTTGGGTAGCGTCGTCAATGTCCGTTAGCTCCAGCCAGATCTCGTCGGCCGAGGCGAATGCCTGTTCGACCTGAGGCGTGCTCCAGCCCGTGGTCGGGCGAAGCAGGTGGAAACTACCAAACAGATAAAGGGTCGAATCTTCGTCACGGATCACCCAGATCGCAGGCCCCTGACCTGCGGCCTGCGGGATAGGATCAAGAACGGCCGGTGCCTGTTGTGCAAAGGCGGCGGGTGCCAGGAACAGGGCACCGATGGCGGCAGCGGATGCGAAGAGACGGCGGGTGGACTTCAACATGGGCATTTCCTCTGGGGGTTCTAGTTGGGACGAGCCGGCGTCAGGCCGCTTCATCGATAAAGATGTCTTCGATGCGCATCTCGAACAGACGCGCAATTTTGAACGCGAGTGGCAGGGACGGGTCATATTTGCCCGTCTCGAGCGCATTCACAGTCTGGCGAGAGACGCCAAGCTCCTGCGCTAGATGGGCTTGAGACCAGTCACGCTCTGCGCGGAGCACTTTGAGACGATTGTTCACTGAGGGCTCCTATCGGCGGCTAAACCACCACCAAGCCCACGCTATGCCATAGCCGATGAGCAGCACGACCATGAGGCCAAACGCACCGCTGGCAGCATAGGCTACAGGGTCGGTGCGGCCATCAAGCGTGGGAACGCTCCAGTTCTCGGACGCAGGTGCCATCGAGAGAAGCAGAGCCACCACGCCGACGCCTAGACCGGCAGAGCCGCCCCAGTACCACGACCATTTGTGGGCTTCCTGCGCCGCCTCATCGATGGATTTCATCCAATAGGCACCATAGGCGAAGCTGGCAGCGGCAAGCACTACGGCAATCGCACCGATGATCCAGACGAAGCTTCGGCCTTCAACGACGGATGTCTGACCGGACGCCTCTGCATAACCTTGCAGGAAACCTACAACGCCGCCGCTGACCATAGTGATGATCAGAAAGACGATAACGCTGATGACGCGACCTTTGGGAGTGGAAAACAGGCGACTAATCATAATGCCCCTCAACTGATGACAAGGAAACTTTACAAGCCAACTTCAGGGCCTGTCAAGCACCCTTGTCATCAAGTTGAGGGGATGATTTTGGAGAGCTAGACGTCGGGCATATCCTCGACGTCCGGTGCATCGAGAAGTGCAGCCGCGACAGGCGCATCCAGAACTTCAACCCCGCGAAGACGACGCTCGACAGCGCGGGTGCGTTTGCCTGCCTCGTCCACGGTCTTGCGGGCCGTATCCAGCTGTTTGCCCAGCTTGTCCCAGACATCGCCATACTTCTGGAACTCGGCCTTGGCCGCGCCCAGAACCTGCCAGACTTCGCTGGAGCGTTTCTGGATCGCCAGGGTGCGGAAGCCCATCTGCAGCGAGTTGAGGAAGGCCGCGAGGTTCGACGGGCCTGCCACCATCACGCGGTGCTGGCTCTGGATTTCGCGGATCAGACCGGGGCGACGCGCGACTTCGGCATAAAGGCCCTCGGTCGGCAGATACATGATGGCGAAATCAGTGGAGTACGGCGGCTTGATATAGCTGTCCGAGATGGTCTTGGCCTGAATACGGACAGCGCGTTCCAGTTGTTTGGCCGCCAAATCGATCTGGTTCAGGTCGCCCAGTTCATGCGCCGTGAGCAGGCGGTCATAGTCTTCGTGCGGGAATTTGGCATCGATCGGCAGGAGGATCGCCTCGCCCTCGCCCTGCCCCGGCATGCGCACGGCAAACTCGACACGCTGGCCCGATGCCGGATCGATCTGGGTGTTGGAGACATATTGCTCAGGTGCCAGCATCTCTTCGAGGATAGCGCCCAGCTGCATTTCGCCCCAGCCGCCGCGCGTTTTAACATTGGTCAGCACGCGTTTCAGATCGCCCACGCCATTGGCGAGGCTCTGCATTTCGCCAAGACCCTTGTGTACAGCTTCCAGACGGTCGGAGACCTGTTTGAAGCTTTCGCCCAGACGTTGTTCGAGGGTGCCTTGCAGCTTTTCCTCGACGGTGGCGCGCATCTTCTCGAGCTTTTCCTCGTTGTCCTTGCGCAGGGTCTCGAGGTTCTGACCAACCGTGGTGCGGACTTTTTCCAGTTCCGCCGCCATGACC
>NZ_JSYD01000121.1:0-8398 GCF_054824005.1 Brevundimonas sp. GN22
AGTTCGTCCTCAATCCGGCCAAAACGGATGAGGGCGAGGACGTGGACTTCGTGCTGGTAGAAATCGGCGGCACCGTTGGCGATATCGAAGGCCTGCCGTTCTTCGAGGCCATCCGCCAACTGGGTCAGGACTTGCCGCGCGGTCAGTCGTGCTTTGTGCACCTGACGCTGCTGCCCTTCATCAAGACCGCTGGCGAGATGAAGACCAAGCCGACGCAGCACTCGGTCAAGGAACTGCGCTCCATCGGTATTCAGCCGGACATCCTGCTGTGCCGCTGCGAGGCTGAAATCCCCGCCGACGAAAAGCGCAAGATCGCCCAGTTCTGTAATGTCCGTCCGGACAGCGTCATTCAGGCGATGGACTCGGCAGACATCTACGCTGTGCCGCTGGACTATCACCGCGAGGGTCTGGACACGCAGGTGCTGGCGCACTTCGGCGTAAACGACGCGCCCGAACCGGAACTGGCAGGCTGGGAAGAAATCGTCCGCCGCCGCCTTCAACCGGAAGGCGAAGTGAACATTGCGGTCGTCGGCAAATATACCGTCCTCAAGGACGCCTATAAGTCGCTGATCGAAGCCCTGATGCACGGTGGCGTGGCCAACCGCGTCAAGGTGAACATCGATTGGGTCGAGGCGGATACCTTTGAAGGTGATCCGCAGGCCTGTGCTGACCGTCTGCAAAACGCGCACGCCATTCTGGTCCCGGGCGGCTTTGGCGAGCGCGGGGCAGAGGGCAAAATCCAGGCGGCCCGCTATGCGCGCGAGAACAAGATCCCGTATTTCGGCATCTGCTTCGGCATGCAGATGGCGGTCATCGAGGCTGCACGCAATCTGGCAGGCTACACCAAGGCGACGTCGACCGAGTTCGGTCCGGCGGACGAGCCCGTGGTCGGCCTGATGACCCAGTGGTCACAAGGTAACCAGCGCGTGCTGCGTCAGCAGGGCGGCGATCTGGGCGGCACCATGCGTCTGGGTGCCTATGATTCGACGCTGGCAGATGATTCGCTGATCGCGCGCATCTATGGAACCACCCACATCAGTGAGCGCCACCGTCATCGCTATGAAGTGAACATCAATTATCGCGAAGCTATCGAGGAAAAGGGCGGGCTTTATTTTGCCGGTCTGTCTCCGGATGGTGTGCTGCCGGAAACGGTCGAACGTCGCGATCACCCTTGGTTTATCGGGGTTCAGTACCACCCCGAGTACAAGAGCCGCCCCTTCAAGCCGCATCCCCTGTTCGCCAGTTTCGTGCAGGCCGCGATTGTGCAGAGCCGTCTCGTCTAATGCGTGAGCCGTTTCCCGTATCGTAACGTTTTTAAGATGGCATACGGGTTGCGGCACTCGCGGTGTTGTGTTTCATATCCACACACTCGCGAGGAGGAGAGGATGGTGGGGGCTGTTCTCTATTTTCTGCATCGCAACGCACGGATGGTAATCCTGTCGGTGTGCGGCGCGGGAACAATATTGGTATGCAGCCTGGTGCTGCATATCCTCAGAAACCTGCATAGCGCCTAGGCGCTGGGCAGCTGGAGGGGGGAGTTTCGGTCGTTGTCGCAAGACACCCGATTCACCGAATCCAGTGGCTGGGCCACTCGCTTGGGGGAGTGAGTGGCCCAGCCAGATTTTTCTCCCGTTCATTTCGATACGCCCGTCCAAGCCGCTGCCGTTCAGGCCGCGGTTTTTTGCCATTTGGCCCTTATTCCTCAGGTGGCTCCACACGTTAGCGCGCCGGGCGACGCGCATCTCGCCAAGATATTCACACAGACGAGAGTGAGTATTGACGTTACGGAAATTATGGCTACGGTTTAATCTCGAGAACGCCGTCATAAGAGTGGCGTCACGGGAGGGACTATGAAGAACCACATGATGATGTCGGTGTGTGCGGGTGCCTTGGCGCTTGCAGCAGCCGCGACGCCCGCTCTTGCGCAACAGAGCGCATCGGCACCCCAGCAAACCGAAGAAGCGACACAGGTCGGCGAAGTTGTCGTTACGGCCACCCGCCGCGCGACCCGTCTGCAGGATGTGCCACTTTCGATCACGGCCTTCTCCCAGCAGGAGCTGACCAAGAAGGGGATCGTGGGCTACGAGGGGCTGGCCCGCGAAACGCCGGGCGTCGTGCTGAACAAGCCGACTGCCAACTTCAACAATTTCACTGCACGCGGCATCGCCACCAACGGCTATAACGCCAACCTGCAAAGCTCGGTAGCCATCTATATCGATGAGCTGCCGATCTCGACCATCGGCAACACGACCGTCATCGACCCGACCTTGTTCGACGTCGAGCGCGTGGAGTTCCTGCGCGGCCCGCAAGGCACGCTGTTCGGTTCGGGTTCGCTGGCCGGTGCGCTGCGTATCCTGACCAAGGCTCCGGAACTGGACGGCTATAGCGCCGGCGTTTTGGTCGACTACGGCATGACCGGCGCAGACAGCTTCCGCCAGCGTTACAACGCCATGGTCAATGTGCCGCTGATCGAGGACGAGCTTGCGCTGCGCGTCGTGGCCTTCCACCGCGACGAAGAGGGTTACACCGACAACCTCGGCACCGGCGAGACCAACTCCAACACCCTCATCAACTCGGGTATCCGCGGCTCGATGCTGTGGAAGCCGAGCGAGCGCTTCTCGCTGCGCGGCACCCTGTCATACGAGGAATCCGAACCCAAGGATTCGGGCCTGGTCGACCCGTCCCTGGGCCGCAACAAGCGCGTATCTGACCGTCCGGACATCTTCTCGGGCGTGCTGACGACCGGCAACGTCACCGCCGAGTACCAGTTTAACGGGGCCAAGCTGACCAGCTCCTCGACGCTGTCGCAGTTCGACCAGAAATTCTACCTCGACCTGGCCGGCACCTTCGGTGGCGCGATTGCCTTTGCTCTGGATGCCGATGCCTATCAGCGCACTTTTGTGCAGGAAATGCGTCTGGCCTCGGATGCCGGTGGCAAGTTCGACTGGGTCGTTGGTGGTTTCTATCTGAAGCGCCGTCTGGACGTGGATTACTTCTACCGCTCCAGCCCCGAGTTCCTCGCTGCGCGCGGCATCACCGGTCTGCCGGACGAATACTACCAGCGCATGTACACCCACATTGACTCGCACGAGTTGGCGGCGTTCGGCGAGCTGACCTATCGCTTCAACGACAAGTTCTGGGTGACCGGCGGCATGCGCTATGGCGAGGTGTCGGCACAGGGCTTTACCGAGGCTGGCGGCTATAACAGCAACTATCTGGTCAATGCGCTGTATAGCATTTCCGGCCCGCTGACGATCACGCCCATCGAAGAGGCGACCGGCCTCAAGGCAGAGGGCTCCAAGCCGTCGTTCAAGATTAGCGCAACGTGGAAGCCGCACACCGACCTGACCACCTATGCGACCGTTTCGACCGGTTTCCGTACCCCGATCGTCAACGCTTACGGCGGCCGTCCCAGCCTGGTGAATCCGGATGACCTGATCATTCCGGACGGCGCGGAATCGGACGATCTGACCAACTTCGAAATCGGCCTGAAGGGCCGCTTCTTCGATGGTCTGGTGTACGCCAACCTTGCTGCCTACTATATCGACTGGTCGAACATTCAGGTGCAGGCCAACCGCGTTTCGGACTCGGTGCAGTTCGCCACCAACATTGGCAAGGCCGAGAGCAAGGGTCTGGAATTCGAAGTCCGCACCTTCCCGCTGGAAGGTCTGTCGCTGGGTCTGACCGGCTCGATCGGCAGCTCCAAGGTGACCGAACTGTCGCCGGAAGAGGCCGCCATTTCGGGCGCTGTTCTGGGCGCGCAACTGTCGAGCCCGAAATTCCAGGGCGCGTTCAACGTCGACTACCGCTTTGCTCTGCCGAACGAGATGGAAGGCAATGTCTCGATGGTGGTCCAGCACGTCGGCTCGTATCCGGGCCTGTTCCCGAACGTTCCGGGCCAGCCGGGCGTGGTTCAGTCGACCTATGGCCACACCGACGAGTACCAGAATGTGAACGCCAGCTTTGCCGTGGCGAAGAACGACCTGACGGTCGGCTTCTACGTGGAAAACCTGTTCGATGATCACTCCGTGACCTACGTCCACCCCGAGGCCTTCCTCGCCAGCCGCTTCGGCACCATGCGTCCGCGCACCTTCGGCGTCCGCGTCGGCTACGAGTTCTGATCATGGGCTACGTCGCAACGCCACCGCTGGCAGGGGCTGAGCCTGCACCGCGTAAAGGGGCCTACTTGGTTCTGGGCATCCTTTGCTTTGTCTATGTCTTGAACTTTCTAGACCGGCAGCTTCTGTCGATCCTTGCAAAGCCCATTCAGGACGAACTGGGCGTTACCGATGGTCAGCTGGGTTTGATCAGCGGTCTGTATTTCGCCCTGTTCTATTGCACCATCTCCATTCCGGTCGGCTGGCTCGCCGACCGGACCAACCGGGTCAAGGTTCTAGCCTTTGCCTGTGGTCTGTGGAGTTTGGCGACGGTGGCGTGCGGCGTGGCATCCAGCTATCCGCAACTTGTATTGGCCCGCATGACAGTGGGCGTGGGCGAGGCCGGCGGGGTTCCGCCGTCCTACGCCATCATTACCGACTATTTCCCGCCGTCGATGCGTGGTCGCGCGCTGGCGCTATTCAACCTTGGTCCGCCCATCGGGCAGGCGCTGGGCGTGGCGTTTGGTGCCTCTATTGCGGCGGCCTATGACTGGCGTCTGGCGTTCATCTTCCTTGGTGTGGTCGGAATTGTGGCCGCCATTGCGGTATTCCTCATCGTCAAGGAGCCGGAGCGCGGCGGACTTGATCCCAAGCCGGTCTCGGCAGAGGCCGAGGCGCAGGATGTCGAGGACGGCAAGTTCTGGGCGACCTGCAAGATGTTCGTCACCAAGCCGAACCTGATGCTGGCCTCGTTCGGTAGCGGCGCAAACCAGTTCATCACCTATGGCACGCTGAACTTCGCCACCCTGTTCCTGATGCGCGAAAAGGGCATGACGCTGGAGCAGGTGGCGGTGTTCTACGCCATCGTTGTCGGTATCTCGATCTGCGCGGGCATGTATCTGTCGGGCCGTCTGCTGGACAAGCTGAAGGCGACGTCCAAGGCTGCCTATGGCTATCTGCCGGGCATTGCCCTGCTGCTGGCCATCCCGTGCTTCATCGGCTTTGTCTGGGCCGAGACGTGGCAGGTTTCGCTGTCCTTCCTCGCCCTGCCTCTGTGCCTCAACTACTTCTATCTGACGCCTTCGGTGGCGTTGGTTCAGGAAGAGGTCAAGCCGCGCCAGCGTGTGCTGTCGGGCGCTATCCTGCTGCTGATCATGAACCTGATCGGTCTAGGATTTGGTCCGACCTATCTGGGCCTGGCCAGCGACTTTTTCGCACGCAGCAACCCCGAGACTTCGCTGCAAATGGCCTTCTATACGCTGACGCCGTTCTACGTGCTGTCGTCGGCCATCTTCCTGATCCTCGCCCGCCGTCTGAGCCGTGAACAGAAGGAGCGTGCATGATGGACCATCGCAAGATGTCTAACCGCGTGCTTCTGGCTCTCATGGGCAGCGCAATCCTTGCGACTTCCGCGCATGGGGGCGTCGTGGTGCGGGCGCCGGCTGGTGCAGTCGAGGGGCAGGTCAGCGAGGGCGTCGTTTCGTTCAAGGGACTGCCCTATGCGCAACCGCCTGTGGGTGAGGGGCGCTGGCGTGCGCCTCAGCCCATCGCGCCGTGGGACGGAGTGCGTGACGCCAGCCAGTTCGGCGCGGCGTGTATCCAGCCCATCTCCCGTCCGGGCAGCATCTATGCCTCGCCGCTGGAAAAGATCGACGAGGACTGCCTGTTCCTGAACATCTGGGCACCGGAAAAGGCTGAAAAGGCCCCGGTGATTGTCTGGATCCACGGCGGCAGTCTGGTAACCGGCGCAGGCCATGAGGCCATGTATGACGGCAACACGCTGGCGAGCCGGGATGCGGTGGTCGTGACGATCAACTATCGCCTCGGTGTGCTGGGTTATATGGCCCATCCGGAACTGAGCGCCGAGAACCCGCAGAACATATCTGGCAACTATGGCCTGCTGGATCAGGTACGGGCGCTGGAATGGGTGCGTGACAATATCGCGGCCTTCGGCGGCGATCCGGAAAACGTGACCATTGCCGGTGAATCCGCCGGTGCGCTCAGCGTCATGTATCTGATGGCGACCCCGAAGGCGCGGGGCCTGTTCCACAAGGCCATTCTGCAAAGCGCCTATATGATTTCGACCCCCGAACTCCGCGGCAGCACCCACGGCGAGCTGCCCGCAGAAGAGGGCGGGCGTCTGCTTGGCGAGAAACTGGGGCGCGATCTCGCAGGTCTGCGGGCAATGGATGCCAATGAGCTGACGCTCGCGGCCATTGCCAATGCCTTCGGACCATGGGGCGCGGTCGATGGTGAAATCCTGACGCGGCAACTGGTCGATACGTTTGATCGCGGCGAACAGGCCCAGGTGCCGGTTCTCGCGGGCTATAACGAAGGCGAAATCCGCACCTTGCGCTTCCTAGCACCCCTGCCGCCGAAAAGCGCCGACGACTACGAGAAGGCCATTCGTGCGCGATATGGTGATCTGGCAGACGAGTTCCTTCGCCTGAATCCGTCAGCGGACATGGCCGAAAGCGTCCAGACCTCCGTGCGGGATATGCTTTACGGCTGGACGGCACACCGGCTGGTGAAAAAGCAGACCGCTACCGGCCAGCAGGGCTTCCTCTATTATTTCGATCACGCCTATCCATCGGCGACCGCTGCGGGGCTGGAAGCCTTCCATGCGGCGGAAATCCCCTATGTGTTTGGCACCTTTGACCGAACGCCGGTGATGTGGCCGCGCCCCAAGGTGACGGTTGCAGAAGGCCGGATCAGCGAGGCTCTGGGCGACTACTGGGTCAGCTTTGCCCGCTCGGGGGAGCCTGCGTCCAACAACGGTCCGCAGTGGCCCGCCTATGGCACCGACAAAAGCTATCTGCTGATCGGTGACGAGTTGAGCGTCGGGAGGGATCAAGCCCCCGGCATGTACGAGTTGAATGAGGAGGTGGTCTGCCGCCGTATCCAGCAGGGGGGAATTCCCTGGAACTGGAACGTCGGGCTTTGGGCACCGGAGGGAGTAAACGGTTCATGCAAATGATTGACGGGGATGTGCAGTCCTTTCCCCTGACGCTGAACCAGTTTCTGGATCATGCCGCCAAATGGTGCCCGAAGTCCGAGGTGGTGACCGCCCTTGACGACGGCTCGATTACGCGCGTGACCTATAGTGACCTGCGTACGCGTAGTTTGAGAGTATCTGCCTTGCTGAAATCCTTCGTGGTCGAGCAGGGTACCCGTGTCGCGACACTGGCGTGGAACACGCAAGGCCACGTCGAGGCGTGGTTCGCGATCATGGGCATGGGGGGCATCTGCCATACGCTGAACCCGCGTCTGACGGCGGAACAGCTGTCGCAGATGTTGCATCAGTCCGAGGCACGCATCGTCTTCGTCAGTCCCGATCTTGTGCCATTGGCGCGCAAGATTGCGGCCCTGTCGCCGCAGCTTGTCGATGTACTGGTGCTGGATGTGGTCGGGTTCGAAGGGGAAACGGGCTCGACCACCATCCAGGCCCTAGAGCCTTTGCTGGCGGGGCAGGGGGCCGACGTTATGTGGGGGCAGTTCCCGGAGACGGCACCTTGTGGCCTGTGCTTCACCTCCGGCACGACCGGAGCGCCTAAAGGCGTCACCTATACCCACCGCTCCAGCTATCTGCACACGCTCAGAATTCTACAGGCAGAGGTCATGGCCATTACTGGACGTGACAGGGTTCTTGCGGCGGTGCCCATGTTCCATGCCAATGCGTGGGGGCTCCCGTTTGCGACGGCGGCGGTCGGCGCGGGGCTGATCCTTCCCGGACGCAATCTGGACGGCGCAAGTCTGGCCAAGCTGATTGCCGCTGAAGGTGTGACCATCGGCGTTGGTGTTCCGACAGTCTGGCTGGGGTTGCTAGAATATGTCGAAGCCAGCGGCATCGAACTTCCGTCGCTGGAGCGGATCATCATGGGCGGGGCTTCGCTGGCTCCCGCCTTGATGGAGCGGATCGAGAGCCGACTAGGTGTCACGATCCAGACCAGTTGGGGCATGACCGAGTTGTCGCCGTCCGGCACGGTGGCTCCTCCCTATATCGCGGACCGTTCCGCAGCCTTGTCCGGTCGTCCGGCGGTTGGTGTCGATCTGTTGCTGACTGACGAGAACGACGTGCCACTGGCCCAACAACGCGGGGCCGAAGGACATTTGAAGGTCCGGGGTGCCGCTGTGGTCGAACGCTATTTCGGTCAGTCCGACAAGGCGACCAACGATGCAGGCTGGTTCGCGACCGGCGATCTGGCGCGCATTGACGATGATGGCAATCTCACCATCACCGGACGGGCCAAAGACTTGATCAAGTCCGGTGGCGAATGGATCAATCCTGCCGAAATCGAGGC
>NZ_JSYD01000013.1:0-32784 GCF_054824005.1 Brevundimonas sp. GN22
CGCTTTCGATCGAACGGCCAAAGCCGCCGATCATGATGGCGCGGCGCGGGGACAGTTCGGTCTCTGCGGCAGGCGACTGGCTCATCTTGCCGATCTCTTCCAGCAGCAGTTCGACGACCTCGTCGGCAGACTCGTTCTTGGTCTGGGTCGAGGCGGTGAACAGGCCCGCCTGCGCCATGGCACCGACGCCCGAGCGGGCACCATAGGACAGGCCGCGTTTGACGCGGATTTCGTTGTTCAGGCGCGACGAATAGCTGCCGCCCAGCAGGGTATTGCCCAGCGAGAGCGGGAAGTAAGCGTCGTCGGTACGGGCAATGCTGCGCGAGGAGATCGATACAGCGGCCTGACCGGCACCCGGAAGGTTCACGACGACAACGCGCGGCGCGGCGGTTGTGGCCGGAATGCTTGGTGCATAGGCAGGCGGCACGGTGGTCCCGCGCCAGTCACCAAAGGCCTTTTCAGCCAGTTCGCGGGCCTGCTGCGGGGTGATATCGCCCGAGAAGGTCAATATGGCCTGGTCCGGACGGATGAAGCTGGCGTGATAGGCCTTCAGGTCGTCGGTGGTTAGAGCCGTGACTGTGCGTTCGGTGCTGAGGTTGCCATACGGGCTGTCACCGAAGTTAAGACGGGTCGTCGCCATAGCGGCCAGCGAGCCCGGTTGGCTCAAGGCCACCTTCAGGCTGTCCAGCGTCTGGCTGCGTTGGCGCTCCAGTTCTTCGGTCGAGAAGGCGGGTTTACGCACGATCTCGCTCAGCAGGTCCATGGTCTGGCCGAACACATTGCTGGGGCTGCTGGCATAGACGTTGAACTGGTCGCGGCCTGCGCCTGCGCCGATGTTGGCACCCAGTTGTTCGATCTGGGTAGCGATTTCCGGCGCGCCAAGGCGCTCGGTGCCTTGGGTGAGCATGTTGGCGGTCATGGAGGCGACGCCCGACTTGCCTTGCGGATCGTAGGCCGAGCCAGCCTTGAACGTCAGGCGGGCCGAGACCAGCGGAAGCTGGTTATTCTGGGCCACCAGAACGCGCACGCCATTCTCCAGACGGAAGTCGGCAATGGCCGGAGTGGCAGGGCTGACTTCGGAACCCGGTTGCGGGATCGGAGTGCGCTGACCTTCCGGCTTGGTCACCGATGGCGTGCCCATAGGCGCTAGGTCCGCAACCTTGACCGGCGATTCCATATTCACCGTCTGGGCGGTGGTCGGATTGGCGTCGGTCGAGGCCAGATAGCGCAGGGTAATCTGGCTCTGCGGTGTCAGGTATTGGCGGGCCACGCGCTGAATGTCGGCAGCTGTGACCTTCTGGATTTCAGCGACTTCGTTGTCGGCGCTTGCGGCATCGCCCGTCTTGATTAGCGCCCAGCCCAGCACGTCGGCGCGGCCTTGTGCGCCCTCGCGTTCCGAAAGGGCCGAGGCGATCAGTTCGTTCTTGGCTTCGGTCAGTTCGGCAGCGGTTACCGGCTCGTCGCGAACGCGGGCGATTTCGCGCTCAAGCAGGGTCTTGCCTTCGTCCAGCGAGCGGCCCGGCGACATCATCGCATAGGCCATCAGCGTACCGGCTTCCTTCATGAAGTCGGGGCTGGAGGAAGCGCTGTTGGCGGCCTGGGCTTCGTACACAAGGGCGCGGTGCAGGCGGCTGCTCTCGCCCGTAGACAGGATGCCATCGAGCACCGACAGAGCTGCTTTGTCCGGATGGTTTGCAGGCACTGTGTGCCAGCCGATCAGGACGGTCTCCAGCGGCACGTTCGGCGCATAGAAGGTGTGGTCTTCCGGGGCCGTGACCTTGGGCTCGTTGACGGGGCGAACCGGAATGGCGGTGGACGGATTCTTCAGTGGAGCGAAGTACTGGTCCACCCAGCCGTTCAGTTGCGCTTCGTTGAAATTGCCATCGACGATCAGGAACGCATTGTCCGGACGATAATAGGTACGGTGGAAACGCAGCACGTCTTCCAGCGAGGCCGATTCCAGTTCCTCGATCGAGCCGATCACGCCGCGGCGGTACGGGTGCTCTTTGAAGAAGGTGGCAGGCGCGAACAGGGCGAACAGACGGCCATAGGGGTTGGACAGCACGCTCTGGCGGTATTCTTCCTTCACCACGTCGCGCTCGGAGGCGAAGTTGGCTTCGTCCACTACCAGCGTACCCATGCGGTCCGCTTCGGCGAACAGGATGCGCTCCAGATGGTTGGCGGGAACCATCTCGTGATAGGCAGTCACGTCTTCGGCGGTGAAGGCGTTGTTATAGCCGCCGACGTCTTCGGTCAGGCGGTCGAAGGTTTCGTTCGGGACGTTCTCGGTCGCCTTGAACATCAGGTGTTCAAACAGGTGGGCAAAGCCCGAGCGGCCCGACGGATCATCCTTGCCGCCCACGCGGTACCAGACCTGAACGGCGATATTGGCCGAGGTCGGGTCATTGCGGGTGTAGACGTCCATGCCGTTGGCCAGCTTGCGGTGCTGATAGCCCAGCGGCGGGACGGTGACGGTGGACGGTGCCTGCGCCGCGGCGGTTGCCGCAACAGGGGCGGCGAGAGCGGGGGCCGCTGCGCAAAGGGCAAGCGCAGATACGGCGGCGCAGAAAATCTGGCGGGTCTTCATGGACCACTCCGGTTACGAACAGTGTTGCCCGCACTTAACGTCCGTAAACCGGATACGGCACCTTACGGTCTTGTAATCTTTTCAACCGAGGGGTGTTTAGTCGTTGAACACACGCACGGCGATGTTGCCGTCCCTGTCCAGCC
The DNA here is from genome assembly GCF_054824005.1 of Brevundimonas sp. GN22. Classification (NCBI taxonomy): domain Bacteria; kingdom Pseudomonadati; phylum Pseudomonadota; class Alphaproteobacteria; order Caulobacterales; family Caulobacteraceae; genus Brevundimonas; species Brevundimonas sp. GN22. Next base: position 2,731 of record NZ_JSYD01000013.1, read on the forward strand.
ATGCCCGTTTCATGCCCTGACTGTTGAAGGGATCGGCGATATGGCCTTGGCGATCTAGGGCAATCAGACCGCCGTCCCCGCCCATCTGGCCAATGCGGTCGATGGTTGCCTGTGCGGCTTGCTGCAAAGGTTGTCCCGCCCCCACGGCGAGGGCGGTTCGCGCCGCTGCTGCGACGCGGATGAAATACTCGCCCTGACCCGTGCACGAGACGGCCGCCTCGCCATCGGCCCACGTGCCCGCGGCAGGAATGGGTGTGTCCCCGACGCGCCCCGGCATCTTTCCGAAGACGCCGGCGGTCGAAGTGGCAGCGGCAAGGCGGCCTTGATTATCAAGCACGCAGACCCCGACTGTACCGTGGCTGAGCGTGCCGGGGGGATGGTTGTCCTCGCCATGGCCTGCACGGGTGAACCAGCTCTCCGGATCGGTCACCGGCTCGAGGTTCTGGGCTTTTGCAAAGCGGGCGGCTCCGTCACCGGCCAGCATCACATGCGGCGTCTTGTCCATCACCGCTCGTGCCGCGACGACAGGATTGCGGAAGCCTTGAAGCACCGCAACGGCACCGGCCTTCTGCGTCTCGCCATCCATGATACTGGCGTCCAGTTCGTACTCGCCATCCAGATTGGGCGAAGCCCCTCGTCCGGCGACATATAGGCCGCTGTCTTCCAGCATGACGACCGTTTCAACCGCGATGTCCAGCGCCGGGGCTCCGGCCTCTAGCCTTGCCTTCATCGCTTCGACCACTTCGCGCATATGCACGACCTCGCGGTCATAGTTGCGATCACGGCGCGCACCTGCGCCCCCGTGCAGGATCAAGGCAGGACGGACCATGGAAGCTCCTAAAACAGTGTTAGCCCTCTAGGCAGGGGCCTATCGCGTGCATTAGCGTCGGCATTATGTCGGCACCACGCCGGAGGGGAGCAAAGTACATCCATGCGCGCTGTTTTGTCCAAGTCGCCAGGCGGGCCCGAAACGCTAGTTGTAGAAGATGTGATGGACCCGACGCCGGCCAAGGGGCAGGTGATCATCGAGGTCAAGGCGGTCGGCATCAACTATCCCGACGCCCTGATTATCGAAGACAAATACCAGTTCAAACCCGAGCGGCCGTTCTCGCCGGGAGCCGAGGTCGCAGGGGTCGTCGACGCTGTCGGCGAGGGCGTGAAAAACGTGCGACGCGGTGATCGCGTGATTGCTGTACCGGGCTGGGGCGGTCTGGCCGAGCGCGTGGCGATCAAGGCGGATCAGTTGATCCCCATCCCAGACGGGATGGATTTCGAGACGGCCGCTGCCTTCATCATGACCTATGGCACCTCCTATTATGCCCTCAAGGATCGCGCCAATCTGAAGGCTGGCGAGACCTTGTTGGTGCTGGGCGCTGCGGGCGGCGTCGGTGCCGCGGCTGTCGAACTGGGCAAGGCCATGGGCGCGCGCGTCGTGGCCGCCGCATCGACAAACGACAAGGTCGAGTTTGCGCTGGAACTGGGTGCCGATAACGGGCTGATCTATCCCTCGGGTCCGATGGACAAGGCGGCCCAAAAGGAATTGGCGGGCGAGTTTAAGCTGGCGACGGGCCGTGACGGTGCCGACGTTGTCTATGATCCGGTCGGCGGCGACTATGCGGAGCCAGCGCTGCGGGCGATGGACTGGAACGGTCGCTATCTGGTGGTCGGCTTCCCGTCGGGCATTCCTGCACTGCCGCTGAACCTCACCCTTCTGAAATCGGTTTCGGTCGTCGGCGTGTTCTGGGGTGCAGCCGTCATGCGTGATCCGGCAGGCCACGCGGCAAACATGCGTGACCTCATGGCCTTCTATGCCGAGGGCAAGATCAAACCGCGCATCTCCAAGACCTTCCCGCTGGAGAAGGCGGCCGACGCGATCAAAGCTCTGAGCGATCGTACCGCCATGGGCAAGATCGTGGTGGTGACCGAGGACTAGGCTTCGGCCTCGTCGTCGTCGGGGGTGTTTCTCAAGCCCTCGAGGGTGCGCTTGGCCTTGTCGTAATGCCTGTCCTGGATGCTGGCCCCGAAAGTGGCCAGCACCGCCGCCAGTACCGCAGCGTCGTCGCTGAAGCCTACGACGGCGAAGATGTCCGGAATGGCATCGACCGGCATGACGAAATAGGCCAGCGCCCCCAGTAGCACAGCCTTGGCCCGGAACGGGGTCTCGGGATCCTGTGTGGCGTAAAAGGCAGCGATGGCCTGCTTGGCAAACGGTACCTTGGAGGCGACACGGCGCATTGTCGGCCAGAAATCGCGTTTGACGCGCATGGTATTCGTTTTATGGACCACGGGCACAAGAGCCTTTTCGGGGTTAATGGCATCGATTGGAGATGCTGCTTTGGTTTTTGCGGTCATCACCGCTAAATCCCTCCCACACGCACTGGGTTCAGATTTTTTATATAGGAACGGTTTCCATGAAACTCGATGGTTCTATTGCAGCAGTTGTCACCGGCGGCGCGTCGGGTCTAGGTGAAGGCACTGCACGCGCGCTGGCAGCCAAGGGCGTAAAGGTCGCTATCTTCGATCTGAACGAAGAAAAGGGCGAGGCGATTGCTGCTGAAATCGGCGGCGTGTTCTGCAAGGTCGACGTGACCTCGGACGAGAGCGTCGATGCCGGTTTCGCCAAGGCTCGCGCGGCTCACGGCCAGGAGCGCCTGACCGTTAACTGCGCCGGTATTGCCACCGGCCAGAAGACTGTCTCGCGCAAGAAGGACACCGGCGAGATCCGCGCCCACGACATGGCTCAGTTCGAGCGTACCGTGACCATCAACCTGTTCGGTACCTTCCGCGTCCTGTCCAAGTCGGCAGCCGGCATGGTCACCAATGAACCGGGCGTCGACGGCGAGCGCGGCCTCATCATCAACACCGCTTCGGTTGCGGCTCAAGACGGCCAGATCGGCCAAGCCGCTTATTCGGCCTCCAAGGGCGGCGTTTATGCCATGACCCTGCCAGTCGCCCGTGACCTGATGAGCGAAGGCGTTCGCGTCAACACCATCCTGCCGGGCATCATGTGGACCCCGATGATGGCTGGCATGGACCAAAAGGTTCAAGACGCACTTGCAGCCATGATCCCGTTCCCGAAACGCCTCGGCACCCCGCAGGACTATGCAAACCTCGCCCTGCATCTGGCCGAGAACACCTACATCAATGGTGAATGCATTCGTCTGGACGGCGCTATCCGTCTGGCCCCGCGTTAAAAATCCGAAGAAAATTCCGCGATCTCAAAAAAACGGTTGCGGAGCGAAGGGGAGGGGGCTAAACGCCTCCTCCTCGACGTCGGGCAGCACTGTTGCCCATCGGATGCGGGCGTAGCTCAGGGGTAGAGCATAACCTTGCCAAGGTTAGGGTCGGGCGTTCGAATCGCCTCGCCCGCTCCAGTCGGGATACCCACGAAAAGGGGTCTGACCTAACGGTTGGGCCCCTTTCGCGTATCTGGCCTTGGCCGGACCGACGGCATTCAAAAAATTTCGAAAACTCTATGATTTCAGCTTTTTGACCGTTGCATTCGGTCAGAGGTTTGGCTATTTACCGCCTCCTCGACGTCGGGCAGCACTGTTGCCCATCGGATGCGGGCGTAGCTCAGGGGTAGAGCATAACCTTGCCAAGGTTAGGGTCGGGCGTTCGAATCGCCTCGCCCGCTCCAGTCGGGATACCCACGAAAAGGGGTCTGACCTAACGGTCAGGCCCCTTTCGCGTATCTGGCCAGCTTTCACTTGACCGGGGCGTCGATTGAGCACCAAAGCTTGGCAGTCTTTATCTGTCCGGATGGTGCTCGTGTCCTTCTATTCCTTGTCCCAAGAAGAACGTATCCAACTCACCGAGGCGGCTATTCGCGACGGTGGTACGCTCCGGTCTCGATGGGAGGCTCTGGCCGACGGCGAAGCCAAGCCGTGGACGGCGCGCTCCGCCCGTGCCGCCGAACTTCTGGGTCCCGTGGAGAGTGTTCTTGATGTCGGCTGCGGCACCATGGGTCTTGAACCCCTGCTGCAGACGCAGCGCTATGTGCCTTCGGATGTTGTGGCCCGCGACGAGCGCACCATCGTGCGCGACTACAACCGCGAAGGCCCGCCGCCTGTGCAGGTCGAGGCCGTGGCTGTTCTGGGCGTGCTGGAATATCTGCTCGATCCCGAAGGTTTCATGCGCCAGCTTCAGGCCGACAAGGCGGTGGTGACTTATTGCACGACCGATTCACCCTCGCCGCTGGAGCCGCGCCGAAGCCATGCGTGGGTCAACGACATGGACACGGCCACCGTCGAGCAGATGTTCGCCCGTGCTGGGTGGACGATCCGTTCTGACGAGCAGTTGGACGGGGCGCAGCGCATCTGGCTGCTGACCCGCACCTGAGCCCATTAAGCGTCCGCTGGACGGAGATTCTCCTCTCGCAGGCCGCTGGCATGTGAATTTTGCCGCTGATGGGTCACACCTGCGCTTTGCATTGGTCTAAACGTGCGCCCATATGATCAGCAGCGGTTGACCCAAAGTCAGGGTCTGCCTAAGCCCCAACTGAATGCGCCCGTTTGTCTGGGCGCGCCCTTAGAAGTTCAGAGGAACCCATGGCCGAAGCTTACGACGTCGTCATTATCGGGGCAGGCCCCGGTGGCTATAATGCCGCGATCCGTGCTGGCCAGTTGGGCCTCAAGGCGGCCATCGTCGAAAAGAACCCGACTCTGGGCGGCACCTGCCTGAACGTCGGCTGCATGCCGACAAAGGCTCTGCTGCACTCATCGGAGCTGTTCGAGCAGGCCAACAATGAGTTTGCCCACATCGGCATCGAAGTGAAGCCGAAGCTGAACCTTGGCCAAATGCACAAGTCCAAGGACGACAGCGTCGAAGCCCTGACCAAGGGCATCGAGTTCCTGATGAAGAAGAACAAGGTCACGGTCGTTCGTGGCTACGGCAAGATCGCAGGCCAAGGTAAGGTCGAGGTCGAGGCTGCCGACGGTTCGAAACAGGTTCTCGAAACCAAGAACATCCTGATTGCCACCGGCTCGGAGCCGACCCCGCTGCCGGGCGTCGCTTTCGAACAAGGCAAGATCATCGACTCGACGGGCGCTCTGTTCCTGCCGAAGGTTCCGAAGCACATGATCGTCATCGGTGCTGGCGTGATCGGTCTGGAACTGGGCTCGGTCTGGCGTCGTCTGGGTGCTGAAGTCACCGTCGTGGAATACCTCGACAAGGTTGGCGCAGGCATGGACGCTGAAGTCGCAACCGCCTTCCAGCGCGGTCTGGCCAAGCAAGGCCTGAACTTCAAGATGTCGACCAAGGTCACCGGCGCCAAGACCTCGAAAGACGGTGTTGAACTGACCGTTGAGCCGGCCGCTGGTGGTGCTGCTGAAACCATCAAGGGTGACGTGGTTCTGGTGGCTATCGGCCGCCGTCCGTTCACCGAAGGCCTCGGCCTCGAAACCGTTGGCGTCACGCCTGACCAACGCGGCTTCATCGCCAACGACCACTTCAAGGTGGCTGAGGGCGTCTGGGTTATCGGTGACGTGACCCACGGCCCGATGCTGGCCCACAAGGCTGAAGAAGACGCCGTCGCTGCCATCGAACTGATGGTCGGTAAGGCTGGCCACGTGGACTATGCACTGGTCCCGTCGGTCATCTACACCACGCCTGAAGTGGCATGGGTCGGTAAGACCGAAGAAGCTCTGAAGGCCGAAGGCGTGAACTATAAGAAGGGCAAGTTCCCGTTCGCCGCCAACAGCCGCGCCAAGATCAACCACGAGACCGAAGGCTTCGTGAAGGTTCTGGCCGATGCTGCAACCGACAAGGTTCTGGGCGTGCACATCTTTGGCCCGCAAGCTGGCGAGCTGATCGGTGAAGCCTGCATGACCATGGCGTTCGGTGGTGCTTCGGAAGACATCGCTCGCACCTGCCACCCGCACCCGACCCGTTCGGAAGCCGTTCGCCAAGCCGCCATGGGCGTCGAAGGCTGGACGATGCAGGCATAACTTTCTTAGTCGGCCTATCGCCCTTCGGGCTACTTGAGGCTGGATAGGTGGGCCTATCCCGCTTAGCGCGACTTGAGGCCCTCTAGAATTGGCGTGAAATGAAGACGGCGCGTTCCTTAAGGAGCGCGCCGTCTTTAATTCCGGCACCGTCGTCAGTCCGAGGCGGTTCGGGGCTTGTGATTGTGAAGGACTGTTATTGTCAACCGTTAGTTGTTGGCGGTTGGGCTGACTGCTCGGCTAGGTGCGCTTAGTTCCGCCGATTTCAGGTCCGGGTGCGCGCCATGAGTTTTCCCAACATAACCCGCTGCGGTTTGGCGCTTCTGCTCGTAGCCATGGTCTACTGCATGTTGCCAGTGTCCAATGCCGACGCACAGGTCTTCGCGTGTTCAGGCGCAGCGGGTGAGCGGCAAGTGGGTATGTCCCAAGGCGGAATGGGTGTCGCTTCCATCCCTCTGTGTGTGCAGGACCGGGCCGCCCCGCCGCCTGTAGTCGATAACAATTACGCGGCAATCGCCTGGCACCGTGATGCCTCGGATGTCTGGATGGACGGCAATTATCTGGGATCGGGAGGAGCCGTGCGAGGGGCGCTGGATGCCTGCAATCGCGCTATGGGCGGTGGTTGTGAGTCAGCGGGAGAGTGGTCCAACTCTACCATGGCGGTAATTCGCAACCGCAACGGTATTTTCTTCGTTGGCTGGATGGGAGAGGGCGGTCATGACCGTCAGCGCGTGCTGGCGGAGTGCTCGGCAAATCAGGTTCTTCCGTGCGAAGTTTTCAAGACGTTCAACTCGCGCCGCGACCACTATTTTCCCGGACCGGAAGCTCGCATCACCCATGCTGTCGCCGCCTGAGTTGAGGGGCAAGAGGGCTATAACCGCAAGATCACCGCCGAGAGCAGCGGCGGCTTTATTCAGACAGGGACGTCCGACGGCGAGCGAGATTTCTCGACGGTAGAAATGACCCCGGCCCGAGCAAGGCAGGCAGCACTACGCCTCTGTGCCAATAGTAACGGGGCGAACTGCCAAGCCCAATCAGTTTACGACAGCCGCAGGCCCGGAACGTTCGTCCACAGTTTTGCGACAGGCCTAGCCGACTGAGAGTACCCTTGATGTCGCGATGACAGTGCGGTTTCGGCCCGAGTTCTTGGCTTGATAGAGGGCGGTGTCTGCCGTTTCGATCAATTGGTTGTAGTCGGGGTGATTGTTGTAGGTGGCTAGACCGATGGAGGCCGTGACACGCAGATCACCGCCAGCAGGCAGACGCATGTCGCGAGTAGCCAGTTGCTGGCGCATACGCTCGGCCACCACCTCGGCCTCGTCGACGGAGGTTTCGACCAGAACGATCAGGAACTCCTCACCGCCGTAGCGGAAGACAAAGTCGCTGAGGCGCACATTGTCGGCAATGACTTCGGCGACCTGTTTCAGAACCACATCGCCCGCGGCGTGACCGTGGGTGTCGTTGATCGATTTGAAGTGGTCCACGTCGAGCATGAGCACGCTGAGCGCGGCTCCGGTGCCGTTGGCCAGATTGATCTCGCGGCTGAGAATGGTCGGCAGGAAGCGACGGTTCAGCGCGCGGGTGAGCGGGTCGCGGCCGTTCTCCAGGCCCGCAACGCTCTGGAACAGGTCGTTGATGAGGAATTTGATTTCCTGCGCGGTGGTCTGGAGCTCGGCCATGGGCAAAGCCATCTCGGCTTGCGCATCATGGGCGGCCGCGACGCGGGGCAGGATTTCCCTGTCCACCCGCTGCATCAGCACCTCGATGGCTTTCAGGCTCAGGGAACCTTCAAAAATAAGACCGGCGCGGTGGGTGAGCCAAAGCCCGAACGGTGAGGCACTGAGCGCGCCGGGGCTGACGCTGCCGTCCTCGAACATCTGGAAAAGAACGCCCTGCAGCCATTCGAACAGGGCTGCGATCTGGCCGTCACGCTCATGGGCAATGTCCTGACCCAGTGCGAACAGGCGATAGGATTCGTCCACCTGGGCACGGCGCATGGAGCCTTGCATATAGGCCTCGCTCATGATGGCGATGGCCTCGTCGATCAGATAGTCGACCTTGCTGATGGCCTGCGCGAGCGCGTCGCGGCCCAAGTCCGTGGCCGTCAGCAGTTCAGCCATCCGCACCTTCAGAACCGACGCCCCGTGCATGACGAGGCGCAGGGGCACCTTGATGCGCGCATGCACCTCGCCGATCTTGCGCTGCTGCGCGAGGAAGACGTTGTCCTCACCGCCGTCCTGGCGGAACAGGTCGATAACCCAGCGAACCAGCGAAGCCTTCAGCCGCTCTTCCACGAGGCTCGAGCTGAGGAAGGCCAACGCATCCTCGTGCGTCAGCAGAACCGAGTAAAACTGCTCTGCTAGATCGATGGCGTGCCGTTCGGACAACTCTTGGAGGGTTGGCTCGACAAGAGAGACAGCAGGATGTGCAACGGTAAGCATGGGGGACTCGGTACTGACCCGACGGGCGGGAATATGGGGCGGGTGCGGTTGTAGGCGAGGCAGAAACCGCCCCCTAAAAGGCAAAGGTTGTTTTTTTACGGCGAACTTTATTGATCGGGCAGGGGGATGAACTCCAGCTCGTCATCGACCGGAAGCTTCATACGTCCGGCCTTCCAGTCGGATTTCGCCTGCTCCATTCTTTCTCTGGAAGACGAGACGAAATTCCACCAGATCAAGCGCTCACCGACCGGCTCGCCGCCCAGCGCCATAACTGTAGACGGGCTCAAAGCGGTGACGGTCGGTTCGGCATTGGCTGACAGAACCACCATCTGGCCGGTGTGGAAGCGCTGGTGATCAACCTCGATCTCCCCCGCCGCAACATAGAGCGCACGCTCGACGTAGCCTCCTGCCTTGCCTGGGCCGGGTGGAGGCGCAAACGTACCGCCCACTGGCAGTTCATAGTGCAGGTAGAAGAGCGGGCTTTCGACAGGCGTGCCTGCGCGTTCTCCGAACGCTTCACCTGCGACCAGACGGGTGAAGATGCCGTTGGAGGTCTCGGTCGGCTGGGCGTCTTCGCCCAGATGGGTGAAGGACGGTGCGATCTCTTCTTTATCGACCGGCAGCGCCACCCAGGCCTGCATGCCGTGCATCGGGCCACCTTGCGACTTCTTCAGCGGATCCGTGCGCTCAGAGTGAACAATGCCCGATCCCGCAGTCATCCAGTTCACCTCACCGGGGCGAATCGGCTGGGTGTAGCCCAGACTGTCGCGGTGCATGATCTCGCCCTCGAACAGATAGGTCAGGGTCGACAGGCCGATATGCGGGTGCGGGCGGACGTTGATGGCGTCGCTACCGGCCGCAAACTCGGCCGGGCCCATCTGGTCCAGAAAGACGAAAGGCCCGACCATGCGCTTTTGCGCGTGCGGAAGGATGCGCGAAACTTCGAACCCGCCAAGATCGCGGCGACGTCCTTCGATGATGTGGTCGATCATGGGGGGCTCCTAACGGGTGTCAGATATGACAACGCCGCCCGGTTTGAAGGGGCGGCGTCTCGAATATGCAGGCTTTCGCTTCGATTTTACGAAACGTGAGGCGTGACAATACCCAGCGGCAGGGTGGTCACATTCTTCACGCCGCGCGTCACGATGTGGCTGGCGCAGTCGGACACGATGCCGAGCGTCAGCAGTTTGTCGCGCAGGAATTTATCGAAGGTATGCATGTCCGAAGTGATGATACGCAGGACATAGTCTTCACGGCCGGTAATGGTCGCGCACTGAACAACTTCAGGCCAGTCCGCGACAGCCTTCTCGAAAATGTCCAGGTTCTCACGCGAAGGGAGCGACAGCTTCACAATGGCGTAAACCTCGAAGTCCAGACCCAGAAGGTTGGCGTCGAGCAGCGTTACGCGCTTGCGAATTAGGCCGCTATCCTCCAGTCTCTTGATCCGGCGCCAGCACGGTGAAGCCGAAAGTCCCACGCGATCAGCGACTTCGGCAACCGACAGTCCAGCATCCTGTTGAAGGATGTCGAGGATGCGGGCGTCGATAGGATCAAGTTCGTCGGCCAAAGGCGTTCTCCAGATTGGGTTTCGACGCAATAAAATACCCTATTAGGCAGTATTGCAAGGGTATATTTGGAACAGCGTCCAGCCTCACGCCATGCTATGCCTTTACGAACGAGGAAACGCGTGCGGAAAACCGGACGGGATGAACATGAAAAATACGCCCCCTTTGTCGCTTCGAGTACCGGAGCCGTCAGGACGCCCAGGCGATAAGCCTGATTTTTCGCACCTAAAGCTGGATGCAGCCGGTGCCGTTGATCGTCCGGCGGTGGATACTACGCCTGCCGACATGCGCGACATGGCCTTTAGTCTGATCCGTGTGCTGGACGACGAAGGCAACGCTGTTGGCCCGTGGAACCCGCGACTGGACGCCGACACGATGCGTCGTGGCCTTAAGGCCATGATCCTGACCCGCGCGTTCGACGACCGCATGCACCGTGCACACCGTCAGGGCAAAACCAGCTTCTACATGAAGTGCACCGGCGAAGAGGCGATTGCCGTCGCTCAGGGCATGGTCCTGAACCGCGAGGACATGGGCTTCCCCACCTATCGCCAGCAGGGCCTTCTCATCGCGCGCGGCTATCCGCTGGCCTCGATGATGAACCAGATTTATTCGAACGCTGCCGACCCGATCAAAGGCCGCCAGCTGCCGATCATGTATTCGGCCAAGGACTATGGCTTCTTCACCATCTCGGGCAACCTCGGCACCCAGTTCGTGCAGGCTGTCGGCTGGGCCATGGGCAGCGCCTATAAGGGCGACAACAAGATCGCCGCAGCATGGATCGGTGACGGTTCGACCGCCGAGAGCGACTTCCACTCGGCCCTGACGTTTGCCTCCGTCTATAAGGCTCCCGTCATCCTCAACATCGTCAACAACCAGTGGGCGATCTCGTCGTTCCAGGGCTTTGCCGGTGGTCAGGAAACGACCTTTGCCTCCAAGGGCATCGGCTATGGTCTGCCGACCCTGCGCGTGGACGGTAACGACTTCCTCGCCGTCTGGGCCGCGACCGAGTGGGCCGAAGAGCGCGCCCGCACCAATCAGGGCGCGACCCTGATCGAGATCTTCACCTATCGCGGTGCCCCGCACTCCACCTCCGATGACCCGAGCCGCTATCGTCCGGGCGACGAGCACGAGCACTGGCCGCTGGGCGACCCGCTGGAGCGCCTGAAGCAGCACCTGATCAAGATCGGCGAATGGTCCCAGGAGCAGCACACCGCCGCCGAGGCCGAGGCTGTCGAGCAGGTTCGTGCCGCCGCCAAGGAATCCGAAGCTATCGGAACGCTGGGCCAGTCGCGCCCGAGCGTGAAGGAAATGTTCGAAGAAGTGTTTGCCGAGCCGGACTGGCGTCTGGTCGAGCAGCGCCGCGAAGTGGGAGTCTGATCACATGGCCGAAATCAACGACAAGATTGAAGCGGACATGGTCGACCAGAAGGACGCGCCTGCGTCCGTCGCTCCGGCCAGCGGCATTGCCCCGATGAACATGATCCAGGCGCTGAACTCTGCGCTGGATAACAAGATGGCCGAGGACGCCAGCGTGCTGTCCTATGGCGAGGACACCGGCTATTTCGGCGGCGTGTTCCGTGTCACGGACCACCTGCAGAAGAAGCACGGCCTTACCCGCAGCTTTGACGCTCCGATCTCGGAAACCGGCATCGTCGGCACCGCCATCGGCATGGCCACCTATGGTCTGCGCCCCGTCGTCGAAATCCAGTTTGCGGACTACATCTATCCTGCCTACGACCAGATCGTCTCTGAGGCGGCCAAGATGCGTTACCGCTCGGGTGGCCAGTTCACCTGTCCGATGGTGATCCGTTCGCCTTACGGTGGCGGTATCTTCGGCGGCCAAACCCACTCGCAGTCGCCCGAAAGCCTGTTCACCCACATTGCGGGTCTGAAGGTCGTCATTCCGTCGAACCCGTATGACGCCAAGGGTCTGCTGATCTCGTCTATCGAGGACGAGGATCCGGTAATCTTCTTCGAGCCGAAGCGCCTGTACAACGGCCCGTTCGACGGCTGGCACGAAAAGCCGGTCAGCCCGTGGAAGGCCCAGGAACTGGCTCAGGTTCCGGCTGAACAATACAATGTTCCGATCGGCAAGGCTCGCGTGATGCGCGAAGGCAATGACGTCACCATCCTCGCCTATGGCACGATGGTGTGGGTCGCTCTGGCCGGTGCCGAGCATGCTGGCGTTGATGCCGAAGTCATCGACCTGCGCACTCTGGTGCCGCTGGACATCGAAACCATCGAGGCCAGCGTCAAGAAGACCGGCCGCTGCGTCGTCGTTCACGAAGCGCCGAAAACCTCGGGCTTTGGTGGTGAGCTGAGCGCCTTGGTTCAAGAGCGCTGCTTCTACCACCTTGAGGCACCCGTCACCCGCGTTACGGGTTGGGATACGCCTTATCCGCACGCCTTCGAGTGGGAATATTTCCCTGGCCCGCAACGCGTGGCCGATGCGTTGAAGTCTGTCATGACGGGAGGCCGCTGAGATGGGTCGTTTCGTATTCAAGCTGCCGGACGTTGGTGAAGGCACCGCCGAAGCCGAACTGGTGCAATGGCACGTCGCCGTTGGTGACGTTGTCACCGAGGACCAGATCGTCGCCGAGGTCATGACCGACAAGGCGACGGTTGAGATCACTTCTCCCGTCGATGGCAAGGTCACCAAGCTGCATGGCGAAGCGGGCGAGATGCTGCCCGTGCGCGGCGCTCTGGTCGAGTTCGAGGTCGAAGGCGAGGGCAATGCCGCCGCCGAGAAAGAAGCCCCTGCCGCTGCTCCGGTAGCCGAGCCCGCTCCGGCCCCCGTCGAAGCACCGAAAGCCGAAGTCGCCTCTGAAGTTGTCGCTCCGGCCGTCGCCGGGGGGAACTATGTGTTTAAGTTGCCGGACGTTGGTGAAGGCACCGCCGAGGCCGAGCTGGTCGGTTGGCACGTCAAGGTTGGCGATATGGTCGAGGAAGACCAGATCGTTGCCGAGGTGATGACCGATAAGGCGACCGTTGAACTGACGTCGCCTGTCGCGGGCAAGGTGGTTCAACTGCACGGTGAAGCCGGTCAGGCTCTGCCGGTCGGTGGTCCGCTGGTCAGCTTTGACGTCGAGGGTAAAGGCAATGTGGCTGCGGCCCCTACGCCTGTCGCTGCGGCGGCTGCGGCCCCTGTGAAGACCGAGGCTCCGAAGGCTGCACCGAAACCGGCTCCCAAGGCCGCCGCCAAGCCGATGCCGACTGTGACGGGCCGCAAGGCGGGCGAGCGTCCGCTGGCCTCTCCGGCGGTGCGCCAGCGTGCGCGCGATCTGGGTATCGATCTGGTCTTCGTGCCGGGCTCGGGCCCTGCTGGTCGTATCGAGCATGGCGACCTTGATGCCTTCGTGGCTCGCGGTGGTGCTATCGCTCCGGTGGCCGGCGCTGTGGCTTCGCCCTATGCCAAGGCCGAGGGTGCGACCGAGGTCAAGATCATCGGCCTGCGCCGCAAGATCGCGGAAAAGATGGCCGAGAGCGTCCGTCGCATCCCCCACATCACCTATGTGGAAGAGATCGACATGACGGCTCTGGAAGAGCTGCGCGGTCATCTGAACGCCCAGAACAAGGGCTCGGATAAGCCGAAACTCAACGTCCTGCCCTTCATTGCCCGCGCTATCATCGTGGCCCTGAAGGATCAGCCGAACATCAACGCCACCTATGACGACGAGGCGGGTATCCTGACCCAGCACGCCGCCGTGCATTTGGGCATTGCCGCCCAGACGCCGAACGGCCTTATGGTGCCGGTGGTCCGCCACGCCGAGGCGCGCGATGCCTATGACACCGCCCTTGAAATCACCCGCGTGTCGGGTGCAGCCAAGGACGGTTCGGCCAAGCGCGAGGAACTGTCAGGTTCGACCATCACCATCACCTCGCTGGGTACGCTGGGCGGTGTGGTGCACACCCCGATCATCAACCATCCGGAAGTCGCCATCATCGGTCCGAACAAGATCGCCGATCGTGTGGTGGTCAAGGACGGCCAGATGGTCGTACGCAAGATGATGAACCTGTCCTCCAGCTTCGATCACCGTATCGTCGACGGCCACGACGCGGCTGTCTTCGTTCAGAAGATCAAGAACCTGCTGGAAAACCCAGCCACGCTCTGGATGTGATGCGATGAAGCGCGGCGCGGCTATAGCTCTAGCAGTGGCCGCGCTGTTCGCGGCGGGCGAGGCAATGGCATGTTTGCCTGAGGAGCCTCCTGTGTGGTCCGATCTTTTCTCTGAGAACGGTCCGCCGATTGCTATCGTTCGTACTGCTCGGCTTGTGCGAACTGAAACCCCTCGTCTGGATGAGTACTTCGAGATCTGGGATGATACGGCGACAGTACAGGTACTGGACGTAATCCAAGGTCGGCCAAAGGCAGAGTATTCGATAACTGCTGTTGGCGATTACAAGCGCCGTATCGATAGCCGCATGATGTTTTGTTGGGATCGGATGAACCTCGAACTCGGGGAAGTTGCATTCGGTTTTGAACGACCAGACGGATCGTTCCGTACGTTTTACGCACCTAGAATACCTGCAGAATATCACGACCGCATACCAACTAGTTTTCAATACCTTCTCGAACGAACACGATGACCCAGAACCTGAAAACCAAAGTCCTGATCATTGGCGCGGGCACGGGCGGCTATGTGGCCGGTATCCGTTGCGGGCAGCTGGGTCTGGAGACCGTGCTGGTGGATGCGTCCGCTGGCCTCGGCGGCACCTGCTTGAATGTGGGCTGCATCCCGTCCAAGGCCATCATCCATGCGGCGGGCAAGTATGAAACCGTGGCCAAGGCGGCGTCCGATGCGGGCACGCTCGGCATTACGGCGTCTGCGCCTGCCATCGACCTGAAGAAGACGGTCGAGTGGAAGGACGGCATCGTCAAGAAGCTGAACGGCGGCGTTTCGGCCCTGCTGAAGAAGGCCAAGGTCAAGGTCATCAAGGGCTGGGCCACGTTCGAAGATGCTAAGACCTGCATCGTGGCAACCGAGGATGGCGACATCCGCATCACCGCCGAGCACGTCATTCTGGCGACGGGTTCAGAGCCGGTCGAACTGCCGTTCCTGCCGTTCGGTGGTGATGTGATCTCCTCGACCGAAGCCCTGTCCCTGCCGGAAGTGCCGAAAAAGCTGGTCGTCGTCGGTGGTGGTTATATCGGTCTGGAACTGGGTATCGCCTTCCGCAAACTGGGGGCGCAGGTCGCCATTGTGGAAATGGCCGACCGCATCCTGCCGCTGTACGACAAGGCCCTGACCGATCCGGTTGCCAAATGGCTGGAGCGTCATGGCGTTGAGCTTATGCTGGGTGCCCGCGCGGGCGGTTTCGGTGACGGTAAGCTGAACGTCACGGACAAGGACGGCAACCCGCTGCAACTGGCTGCCGACAAGGTGCTGGTGACCGTGGGCCGCCGCGCCCGCACCAAGGGCTGGGGTTTGGAGAATATGGGCGTGGCCATGGAAGGCCCGTTCGTGAAGATCGACGACCGCTGCGCCACCTCGATGAAGAACGTCTGGGCCATCGGTGACCTGACGGGCGAGCCGATGCTGGCGCACAAGGGCTCGGCACAGGGCGAGGTCGTGGCCGAGATCATCGCAGGCCACAATAAGCGCTTTGACCCGACCACCATCGCCGCCGTCTGCTTCACCGAGCCGGAAATCGTCTCGGCGGGTCTGGGCGTCTCGGATGTCGAAGGCCGTGACGATGTCATTCAGGCCGTCTTCCCGTTCGCTGCCATCGGCCGCGCCCTTGCCATCGAGGCAGGCGAGGACGGCGGCTTCGTGCGTGTGATCGCGGACAAGAACGACCACCGCCTGCTGGGCATTCAGGCCGTTGGACAGCACGTGTCCGAGCTGTCCAACAGCTTCGCCCAGATGCTGGAAATGGGCGCTGTGCTGGAAGACGTTGCCGGCACCATCCACGTCCACCCGACCCTCGGCGAAGCCTTCCACGAGGCTTCCCTGCGCGCTCTGGGTCACGCCATTCATATCTGAGTGTGAGAGAGGGGCTTTGCCCCTCTCGCCCCTATGCTCGCCTCGCGGCTTGAGGGCAGCTAAACCCTCGCTCTAATTTCAGAATATGCGGGGCGAATGACAAGCCTTGCCATAATCTTGATATGCATATTCTATCTTCGGATGAAAAAGATTGCATGCATCGTACTGTTTGGAATTTGGGCGTCGGCAGCGGAAGCGGGCTGCAATGATGGGGATATAAGAAATCGCGCAGAGCTATGGCAGCGGCTGACCCAGCGATCAGTTGATATCGTAAGTATGCTTGCAGTCGGTGACCCGACAGTGGAAGGGCTTATAGCGCCTGAAGCTAAGTTCTCTTTGGGTGCGGGCGATGTAGGGGAACCGTTAGGTAATGGCCTTGCAGGTGCCGCAGCCTTTTCCACTTCCCTAAACGCAGCTTCTTATCAAATTGAGGGTTGGGATAGCGTGCCGTTTCCCGTCGAAAATCCATGTGCGCGGCACATTGCTCGTGTCACATTCTATGACGCTACTCGGCAGAATGGTGCCGATGTGAAACTTAGTTTCGAACAGGGCAGACTAATCGAAGCCGATGGATGGTGGCGCTCTTACAGCTACGGAACAATAAGTCGGTGAGAGCGATAGCGTAATAGTTTGCGCAGACTAATGGCCCATAGAAAAAGCCGCCGGGGTTTCCCTCGGCGGCTTTTCTGTAGTTGGGCTTTAGCGGGCCTTAGACGTTGTGTTCGACACCGTCGCGGGCGCGCTTCAGGTCCGGTGCCAGAGCTTCGTCGGTCAGCATGGCGATGGCTTCTTCGATCGTGACGATCGTTTGGGCCTGAGAGCCGAGGCGACGGATGGCGACCTTGCCTTCTTCGGCTTCCTTGCGGCCGACGACGGCGATGACCGGCACCTTGTTCACCGAGTGCTCGCGGATCTTGTAGTTGATCTTCTCGTTGCGAAGATCGATCTCGGTACGCAGGCCAGCGGCCTTGAACTTGGCGAGGACTTCCTCGGCATAGCCGTCGGCGTCAGAGGTGATGGTGGTCACCACGGCCTGCGTCGGGGCCAGCCACAGCGGGAAGGCACCGGCGTAGTTTTCGATCATGATGCCGATGAAACGCTCGAACGAGCCGAGGATCGCGCGGTGAAGCATGACCGGACGGTGCTTCTGGCCGTCTTCGGCGATGTAGGTCGCATCCAGACGTTCCGGCAGAACATAGTCCAGCTGGATGGTGCCGCAGGTCCATTCACGGCCGATGGCGTCCTTGACGATGAAGTCGAGCTTCGGCGCATAGAAGGCACCGTCGCCCTCGGTCACGACCGGCTCGGTGCCAGCGGCGCGGGCAGCTTCGGCCATCTGGGCCTCGGCCTTGTCCCAGAACTCGTCGGTACCGGCACGCAGTTCCGGACGGGTGCCGAGCGAGATGTACTTCGTCTCCATGCCGAGGTCGGCGTGGACCGAACGGGCCAGCTTGATGAAGTTGGACGTCTCTTCGACGATCTGGTCTTCGCGGCAGAAGATGTGGGCGTCGTCTTGCGTGAACCCGCGCACGCGCATCAGGCCGTGCAGCGAACCCGACGGCTCGTAGCGGTGGCAGGCGCCGAACTCGGCCATGCGCAGCGGCAGTTCGCGGTACGAACGCTGGCCCTGGTCGAAGATCTGCACGTGACCCGGGCAGTTCATCGGCTTCAGGGACAGGGTTTCACCTTCGACCGTTTCGCACACAAACATGTTAGCGCGATATTTGTCCCAGTGGCCCGAGGCTTCCCAGAACTTACGGTCCAGAACCTGCGGGGTTTTCACCTCGACGTAGCCGGCGGCGTCCAGACGACGGCGCATATAGGCTTCCAGCACGCGCCAAAGGACCCAGCCCTTCGGATGCCAGAAGACCATGCCACGGCCCTCTTCCTGCATATGGAAGAGTTCCATCGAGCGGCCCAGTTTACGGTGGTCGCGCTTCTCGGCTTCCTCGATGCGCTGCATATAGGCGTCGAGGTCTTCCTTGGTGGCCCATGCGGTGCCGTAGATGCGCTGCAGCTGGGCCTTGGAGGAGTCACCGCGCCAGTAGGCACCGGCCAACTTGGTCAGCTTGAAGGCCTTGCCGACGAACTTGGTCGACGGGAAGTGCGGACCACGGCACAGGTCGGCCCATTCGCCCTGCTTATAGACGGTGATGGTTTCCGTCTCGGGCAGGTCGCGGATCAGCTCGGCCTTATAGGTCTCACCGGCAGCCTCGAAGTGGGCGATGGCTTCGTTGCGGTCCCAAACCACGCGCTCCAGCTTGGCACCGCGATCGATGATCTCGGCCATCTTCTTCTCGATCTTCGGGAAGTCGTCGGTCGAGAACGGCTCGTCGCGGGCGAAGTCGTAATAGAAGCCGTCGTCGATCGACGGGCCGATGGTGACCTGGGTGCCCGGGAACAGTTCCTGCACGGCCTGCGCCAGCACGTGGGCGGCGTCGTGGCGGATGGTTTCCAGCGCCTCGGGGTCATCGCGCATCAAAAGGCGGAACTCACCGTCGCCCTCGATCTCGCGGTGCAGGTCGCGCTGCTCGCCGTTCCACACGACAAGGGCGGCCTTTTTCGCCAGCGACGGAGAAATGGCGGAGGCGACGTCAAAGCCCGTCGAACCGGCTGGGTATTGGCGGACTGCGCCGTCTGGGAAGGTAAGGTTGATCATCGTTTGGTCTTAACTGGAGGGACGGGGTCGTAACCCGACCCGCCGAATGGATGGCATTTACAGAGACGGCGAACAGTCAGCCACCCCCCGCGAACCGGACCGTGCTGGATCAGCGCATCGCGTCCATAGTCCGAACAGGTCGGAAGGAAGCGGCACTGCTGGCCGATCAGGGGTGACAGCGTGATCTTATAGCCCCGATGGGCCATGCGAACGCCGCGTTCGTAGAGAGACATATGTCCCTTCGCCGGGGGCTGCTGAGAATGGTTGCTGGGCTTATCCCCCTTAACCGAAGGGGTTTCAACCCGCGCAGGTCTCACGCCGCACCGGCGATGTTAGTTCGTGTGTCTGTGTGGTGTTTCAGCGCCGCGCGCACAGCCTCCAGCAGCGCCTCGATGGCGACCATCGAAGAGGCGCGGCGGGCAGGGTAGTCAGCCACCTGTTTTAAGATGCGCAGGCCTTCGAAACGGCCCTCGGGACCTTCGCCGCCGGATTTGAGCATGGTCAGCATGGCGTCGCGGGCGGCCTCGATCTCGGCCTCGGTCGCGCCGATCGCAGCCTCTCCGACCACACCGGCGCCGGCTTGGCCCAAGGCGCAGGCTTTTACTTCCTGTGCGAACTCGGCGACGTGGCCCTGATCATCAAGGATGACATCGACAATGGCTTTCGAGCCGCAAAGCTTTGCCACCTTTTCCCCGGTGCCTTGCGGCGCAGACAGCCGTCCTGCGTGCGGCAGGTTGGCCGCAAGCGATAGGATACGGGCGCTGTAGAGATCGTCGATCACGAGAAACTAGATAGGCCCTCAAGCCGCAAAAATGAAGCCGCACGGCATTAGCGTTTCGGCCAATCAGCGGTTCAGCGATTCCCAGCTACGGGTGGTGGTCGATGCGGGGGCGGCTTCAGGCGCAGGCGAAGCTGCCACACCGCGCATTTCCTGCGTCCGCTGGGCCAGCCATGCGAGGTTCTGGTCCACGACCTCGGGCGGCGCGTCTCGGCGCAGGATAGCCTCGGCCTCTGCAGTCTTGCCTTGGAGGCCTAGTGCCAGTGCCAGATTTTGCCTCACCTGCAACGAGGCCGTTCGCTGGGCGGCTGCACGGCGCAGATAGTGTTCGGCTTCGGCGAGGTTCCCCGCACCCATGCGGGCAATAGCGATGTTGGACAGGATTTCGGGCTGGTTTGGCGAAATCGCAAGGGCCGCATTCCATGCCGCATTGGCGTCCTCAGGGCGGCGCACCTGCTGATAGGCAACACCCAGCAGCGATAGCGGTCGCCAGTCTCGCGGTGCCTCGTCACGGGCACGCTCCAGCGCCTGAATACCGTAGAAGGCCTGTCCTCGCGCGATGTGGGCGCGGCCGATCTCGAGCATGGCCTCGATATTGCGCGGCTGGGCGGTCAATACGCCTTCGGCGGTTTCGGAAGCACGGTCATACTGGCCCATTTCGCGCAGGGCCTGTGCCATTTTTACGCCCGCAACGGGGTCCATCGGATTGAGGGTGTGCTCGTTGCTCCAGAACACCGAACGGCTGAGGGCGTCAGCGCGGTCATAGGCTGCGCGGGTGGCCGCATCAGCAGGCAGCCGGACGGCCGGTGCCTCGGCGGAGGGGGCGCTTTGGGCAATAGCGACGGATGCCATCGGCAGTCCGATCGTCAAGCTTAAGGTTGCAGCAAGGCAGCGTGTGCGCGACATGAATGTGTTCCGAGCGATCGTAACCCGATGTTGCGGCCCTCGACGCTAAGGTCAGGTTAATGCCCGTTAAGGGCGAAAGAGAACAACGATGACTGCCAAACCCCGTGACTTCTTGCAGCTTCCGACGGATCAGGCGCGCGTGGTGCGACTGGTCGATACCCAAACCGCGCTTACCGGTGCGGCGGCGACTTGGGCCAAGGTCAACGGCTTCAAGGGCAAGCCGGGGCAGCTGCTGCTGGTTCCGGGCAGCGATGGCGAGGTCGCCGAAGCTCTGTTTGGCGTGGCAAAGGACTTTGATCCCGCCGCCATTCGCAGTCTTGCAGGTCGCCTGCCGGACGGGGACTGGAAGATAGACAACCTTCCGTCCGATAAGGCCGAGGTGGCAGCGATTGCCTTTGGCGTCGGCAGCTATGTGTTCGACCGCTACAAGTCCGCCGAGGGCAAGCCGCGCCCGCGGCTGATCGCGCCCGAGGGTGTCGACGTTGCGGCTATCGAGCGGATCGTGTCCGCCTGCCACCTGACCCGTGAGATGGTCGATACCCCCGCGCAGGACATGGGGCCGCTGCAACTGGAAACCATCGCGCGCGAAATTGCCGAGGAAAACGGCGCGACGCTGAAGGTCACGATTGGCGACCAACTGCTTGAGGACAACTATCCTGCCGTTCACGCGGTGGGCCGTGCGGCGACCCCGCACCGTGCCCCGCGGGTCTTGGAAATCGGCTGGAACCTCGACAAGACCGACTGGCCTCTGGTGGCGTTGGTGGGCAAGGGTGTGGTGTTCGACACCGGCGGTCTGGACCTCAAGGCTGCAGCGGGCATGCGCAATATGAAGAAGGATATGGGCGGTGCGGCCCATGCCTTGTCGCTGGGCCGACTGGTTATGCAGTCGAGCTTGAAGGTGCGTCTGGTGGTGCTGGTGGCCGCGGTGGAAAACGCCGTGTCCGGCGATGCCTTCCGTCCGGGCGATATCCTCAGCAGCCGCAAGGGACTGACGATCGAGATCGGCAATACCGACGCCGAAGGGCGGTTGATCCTTGCCGATGTGCTGGCTCGCGCCGGCGAGCACGAACCGGACCTGACGGTTGATTTCGCCACCCTGACCGGCGCGGCGCGTGTGGCGCTGGGGCCGGAGTTGCCTCCGCTCTACACCGCCGATGACGCTCTGGCCGAAGCTGTCGCGGCAGCCAGCCGCGCTGTGAGTGATCCGCTGTGGCGTATGCCGCTCTGGTCGGGCTATCGCGCATCACTGGATAGCGAGATCGCGGACCTGCGTAACGATAGCGCGGCATGGGCGCAGGCTGGTTCGGTGACGGCTGCTCTATTCTTGCAAAACTTCGCTCCCGCGACGGGTTCGTGGGCGCATATGGATGTGTTTGCGTGGAACCCGCGCAATCGCCCCGGTTTCCCTGAGGGGGGCGAGGCCCAGACGCTGCGGGCGTGGTTCCACTATCTGAGCGGTCGCTACGGGGCCTAAGGCATGATGGCGCGGCGGGCACAGTTGTTCGCCGCGTTAACATCCCTTTCGGAAAAGCAGGTGTAGGGTAGCCGTTCGTTATTCCCTTTAGCGTCCGTCGCGAGTGCGCGTTTGACCCTGATTCCAGAACTTATCCCCCCCGGCGAACGGCTGATGGGCGCGGACCTCGCCGAACAGGCGCTGGAAGGTCTGGCGCGGGCACCGCGCTATGCGGTGCCTGAGATGACCTCCTGCGCCGTTCCGGTTGCGGACGTCCAAGCTGAAGACGGCCACCTGGCGTCGCAGCTGATTTACGGCGAAAATTTCGAGATTCTTTTCCGTCGCGGTGGTCGTGCTTTTGGCCGCAGCCGTCGTGACGGCGCTGTGGGCTGGGTCGTCGAGACGGCGCTGAAATCGGGTAATGCCACACCTGCCTATCGCGTGCGCTCACACGGCGGTCGCTATCCTTTCAATGCACTGGTGAGCGGTGCAGAGACGGATCTGGGCGATGCGGAGCTTACCGCCATCGCTGATTTCGACACTGATCTCGTGGCTGTGGCCCGTGGCTTCCTGGGTATGCCGGTAGCGGCAGGGGCTCGCGCCGAAACGGTTGATGGTGTCGGGCTGGTCCAACAGGTGCTGTTCGCATGCGGTCGCGCCGCGCCGCGTCGCCCCGTTGATTTGGCTGCGGTCGGGCGTGCTACCGATGCCGTTCAGTCTGGCGACATCATCGTCTGGGTATCGTCCGAAGACCCTGCCAAGGGCCACGCCGCAATCGAATCGGGCAAAGGCAATGCCATCCATGCCTGCGCCAACAGCGGCAAGGTGGTGGAGGCCGAGATAGCGGAAGTGATCCGTCAGGCCACAGAAGCCGGGCTAGGCACCCCGATTTATCGGCGCTCAGCCTTTTGAAAAGTTTCGCCTGATTTTACGGGCAAGAAAAAGGGGCGGCTCTGATCCAGAGCCGCCCCTTCTATTATGGTCGTGACCTTAAGCCTTAGGCGGCCGGTGCAACCGGTGCCGCTTGGGTGGTCGCAGCTGCGGCATCGGCCGGAGCGGCTTCACCGGTAGCCTCGGTGGCGGCAGCGCCTTCAGCGGGGGCTTCGCCCTCGGCCGGAGCTTCTGCACCCGGCTGACG
Source organism: Brevundimonas sp. GN22 (assembly GCF_054824005.1). Taxonomy (NCBI): domain Bacteria; kingdom Pseudomonadati; phylum Pseudomonadota; class Alphaproteobacteria; order Caulobacterales; family Caulobacteraceae; genus Brevundimonas; species Brevundimonas sp. GN22. The sequence goes on from NZ_JSYD01000013.1 coordinate 25,600, forward strand.
TGCCGGATCCGGAGCCGGGATGCCCAGGCTCGAACCCTGCGCGCGCAGGTAGGCAATCAGGTTGATGCGGGTGGCTTCGTCGCGGATACCGGCGAACGACATCTTCGTGCCCGGGACATAACGGCCCGGTGCAGTCAGGAATTTGTCGATTTCGTCATAGCCCCAGGTCGGTGCCTCGGCCTTGTGCTTGGCCATGGCGTCCGAATAGGCGAAGCCAGCGGCGTGCATCACCGGACCGCCCAGAACACCGTACAGGTTCGGGCCGATACCGGCAGCACCACCGGAGTTGATGGTGTGGCAAGCCTGGCAGCGGGCAAAGGCAGCTTCACCGGCAGCCACATCGGCCGTCGGCAGCACCGTACCCCAGTCGATCGGCAGGGCCGGCGCGTCGCCGCCTGCGGACTCTTCCGGAGCGTCCACGAAATAGCCCATCTTTTCCGGAGCCTTGGTGTGATACACCGCGCCCGAAACCTGTTGGACCACCAGGATCGCAAAGGCGGTGCCCAGGCACGCGCCCATAATCTTGTTGAACTTCAGATCGCCGCTCATGCGCGTCGTCGCATCCCGTATCTAGATGAGCCCCCCGCCCGCATTGCGGCGTTCAGGCGTATTCCTTACGTTGGCGTCTCTTACACGCTAGCGCGACCTTATCAACCTGTCCGACGACATTGTCGGGCGAAACTGGACTTCTTTCTGGCCATGACACCTCTGATTTTGATCCCCGCACGTTTGGCAGCGACCCGTTTGCCGAACAAACCGCTGGCGGACATCGGGGGCAAGCCGATGATCGTGAGGGCTTGGGAAGCTGCGGCAAAATCAGGGTTTAGGGTCGCTGTCGCGGCGGGCGATCCTGAAATCGTCGAGGCGGTAACGACCGCTGGCGGTGAAGCTGTGCTGACCGATCCGGCGCTTCCGAGCGGATCGGACCGTATCCGCGTGGCGGCTGATTTGCTGGACCCTGAACGCCTGCACGATGTTGTTATCAATGTGCAGGGCGATATGCCGTTCGCCTCGCCCGATCTGTCGAAAATCTGCGCAGATCTTCTGGCGCGTCAGCCCGAAGCGGACATTGTGACGTTGGTGGCAGCCGAAACCGACGCCAGCGAGCGGGCCAACCCCGACGTGGTCAAGGGCGTGGTCGCTCTGGATGCAGACGGTCGCTCGGGTCGTGCGCTCTATTTCACCCGCTCGGTGCTGTATGGCGATGCGCCCGTCTGGCACCACATCGGCATCTATGGTTACCGCCGTGAGGCCCTGACCCGCTTCTGCGCCGCACCGCCTTCTCCGCTGGAGAAGCGCGAAAAGCTGGAGCAGTTGCGCGCGTTGGAAATGGGCATGACCATCTGGACCGGGATCATCGACGAGGCCCCTGTCTCGGTCGATAACGCCGAAGATCTTGAAGCAGCACGTGCTGTGGCCCGAGCCATCGAGGGCTAGGCCCTAGTCCTCGCTGTAAGCCCAACTGCTGATCAGTTGGTGGGCAATGGCAAAGGGTGGCGGCGAAATCAGTTCGGGATGGCTGCCGTCCACCAGCGCTCGGGCTTCGGCCCGCGTCAGCCAGACGACAGATTCCAGTTCCGAATGGTCGGGCACCGCATCACAGCTATCGACCTCGGCAATAAGGCCCAGCATCAGTTGCGCAGGGAAGGGCCACGGCTGGCTGGAATGATAGGCGACGCCGACGACATTCAGTCCGGCCTCTTCCTTCACTTCGCGGGCGCAAGCTTCCTCGACTGATTCGGCAGGCTCCACGAAACCGGCGAGGGCCGACATCCGTCCCTTCGGCCACTGGGGCTGACGGCCCAATAGGCAGATTGGCTCGTCTTTGCCCTTATAGACGGGCAGCATGATCACAACGGGATCGACGCGGGGAAAATGCTCGGTTCCGCAGGCGGGGCAGACGCGGCGCCATCCTCCAGATGCCTGTTCGGAGGGTTTACCGCAGGCCGAGCAGAATCCGTGACGTCGACGCCAGTCGAACAAACCCTTCGCCTCACCGGCCATGGCCGCTTCGGTTGCGGGCAGAATGGCAGCGGCTTCGCGCAGTTCGATAAATCGGCCCATGTGCTCGCACGGACCCGTCGTCGGGTCGATCGAGCCTTCGAACTCGATGGCGAAGGCCGGAATGTCTTTCCAGAGGCCAAGAAACAGGTCGCGGTCCTTGACCAGATCGCAGGCGTGCTCGAACGACAACCAGACCAGTCGCTCGCCGTCTCCGTGCGGCTCCACGAGCGGTCGACCTTCCCACATGACGAGCGCGGTCGCCTGAGGGTGGCGACGCTGCGCGGCCATCCAGTCGTTGTCGTTGCGAAGATCCCCTGCGCGGTCGAGGGGATTACCGGAAAAGGTGTTTTGCAGAACCATGTCTGATTACATAGGCTGAGATTGCCGCGACAGGAATGGTGCATCGGCCCTTGATTTGCGCGGCATCTCACGTCATATCCCGTCTCGGAGATCGTGCGGGCGAAGGCTTCGCCAACCTGGTCAGGGCCGGAAGGCAGCAGCCACAACGAATTCACCTTCGGGTCGTGCGGTCTCCACCTTTCTCTAAAAATGTCCGCGCCCATACGGGTTTGTAGCGTCCAGCCTCGGCAGGGCGCTTTTTTGTTACCCGTCTTTGCGGTTGTGTCGGGAACTGACCTGCCACTGCGTTCGCTTCCCTTGTCTTGATCACCGTAAGGGATGGGAATCGAAATGAGCATTCTCGGTAATATTCTGGGCCGCGTTTTCAAAAAGAAGGACGCTCCCGCTGCCGCTCCGGCCAGCGGCACCGCTGCTGCACCTGCACCTGCACCGGAACCGACCGCCGCCGCGGTGGCACCGCAACCGGCTTCTATTCAGGACGTGGACGTTGCGGGCATTCTGGACTTCATGAACGACCAGCGCGATCAAAAGCTCAACTGGCGCACCTCCATCGTCGACCTGATGAAACTGGTCGGCATGGAAAGCTCGCTTTCGGAGCGTAAAGAGCTGGCTGACGAGTTGGGCTACGCCGGCGACAAGTCGGACACGGCCTCGATGAACATCTGGCTGCACAAGCAGGTGATCCAGAAGATCCGCGACAACGGCGGCCAGCTGCCGAGCGATCTGTAAGATTCCTCACCTTGTCATGCGCGAAGGGGGTGCGAAAATCACCGCCTTCGCGCTATGACTTGAGGCATGAGCGATACCGATCACAACCTTGATGGTCCCCCATGGGACGTGGACGCCCCCGAAGAGGAGGCGCAAGAGCGTGATCCCAATACCTCCGACATGTTTGGCGCACCCGCCGAGCCGGCTCCCGAGCCGGCCGCCGCACCCGCGCCACCAGCGCCCCCTGCTGCCGAACCTGTAAAGCCTGCCGCCCCCGTTGCCCAAGAGGCTGAGGGCGAGGCCTATACGGTGCTGGCGCGCAAATACCGCCCGCGCACTTTCGAGGACCTGATCGGCCAGGAGGCCATGGTCCGCACCCTGACCAACGCCTTTGCCACGGGCCGTATCGCCCACGCCTTCATGCTGACGGGCGTTCGCGGGGTGGGTAAGACGACGACCGCCCGCCTGCTGGCACGTGCGCTCAACAACGAGACAGACGTCATCGACCGTCCCTCGCTGGAACTGACCGCCCATGGCCGCCACGATGCGGCGATCATGTCCGGTCAGCATATGGACGTGATCGAGATGGACGCCGCCTCCAACACGGGCGTTGGCGACATCCGCGAGCTGATCGAGAGCGTGCGCTACGCTCCGGTCGAGGCCCGCTACAAGGTTTATGTGCTCGACGAAGTGCACATGCTGTCGACAGCGGCGTTCAACGCCCTGCTGAAAACGCTGGAAGAGCCGCCGCCCCACGCCAAATTCATCTTCGCCACCACGGAAATCCGCAAGGTTCCGGTCACCATCCTGTCCCGCTGCCAGCGTTTCGACCTGCGTCGTGTGGAACCGGATGTGCTGTCGGGCCACCTTGGCCGCGTCGCCGAGCGCGAAGGCATGCGCATCGAGCAAGAGGCGCTGGCCCTGATTGCCCGCGCTGCCGAAGGTTCGGTGCGTGACGGCCTGTCGCTGCTGGATCAGGCGCTGGTTCAGGGCGAACGCGGCGAGACCGTCGTCGCCGAGACCGTGCGCGACATGCTGGGTCTGGCTGACCGCACCCAGACGATTGCCCTGTTTGAATCCATCATGGCGGGCCGCACTGCCGAGGCGCTACAGAACTTCCGCACGCTTTATGGCTATGGTGCCGATCCGGTTCAGGTCACCAACGACGTTCTGGAGCACTGCCATGCGGCCTCTGTGTCCAAGATGCTCGGCCCGAACGCCACGCGCCTGCCTAATGATCAGGCGCAAAAGCTGGCGGCGCTGGGCGCAGCCATTTCGGCAGGCACCCTATCGCGGGCATGGTCCATGCTGTTGAAGGCGCTGGAAGAGGTGCGCCGCGCGCCTAATCCGGCCGATGCGGTTGAGATGGCGATCGTCCGTCTGGCCTATGCGGCCGACCTTCCGGGGCCGGAAGATGCGTTGAAAGCCATCCAGAGCGGCCAGATGCCGGGCGGGGCAGGTCCCCGTGGCCGCGGCTCTGGCGGTGGTGGCGGCGGCGGCGGTGGCGGCGGGGCTTCGGCCATGCTGCAACCTCAGCCGGTTCAGGCACCGCAACTGCCCAATCCGCAGACCTTCGAGCAGGTCGTGGCCCTGATCGGCGAAAAGCGCGAGATCACGCTTCAGCTTGATGTCGAACGTTTCGTGCGTCCCGTCAGCTTCAAGCCCGGTGCCATCACCTATGAACCGGTGGATGGTGCCCCGTTCGATCTAGCCCGTCGTCTCTCGTCACGACTGAAGGAATGGACGGGCCGCACATGGCTCATCGCTGCCAATGGTCAGGGCGGCGGCGAGACCATGATCGAGAAGCACAACAAGGCCAAGGCCGCCCAGCGCGTGGCCGTCGAGACGGACCCGTTCATCGTCTCCCTGCTGAGCGCCTTCCCCGGTGCCGAAATCAAAGACATCCGTACTCTCGCGCCGTCGATCCAGACGCCGACAATTCCCGACGACGGCGAACCGGTCGAAGAAGACTGAACAGAAAAGGCCGCTCCCTGAGGAGCGGCCTTTTCTTTATGTGTGTGCGATCCGCTTACAGGATCTCGGCAGCCTGATCGAAGTCCAGACGCGGCGAGCGCGGGAACAGGTTTTCGTCGGTGCCATAGCCGATGTTCATGATGTAGTTCGGCTCGATATTGCCTTCCGGGAAGAACTCCTTCTTCACGCCCTCGGCGTCAAAGCCCGACATCGGACCCACGTCCAGACCCAGAGCGCGGGCGGCGATGGTCAGATAGCCACCTTGCAGCGACGAGTTACGGAAGGCGGCTTCCTTGCGGCCCTCTTCGGACGGGAACCAGTTCTTGGCGTCCGGTGCGTGCGGGAACAGCTGCGGCAGGGTTTCGTGGAAGTCCACGTCATAGCCGATGATGATGGTGACCGGAGCCTGACGGGTCTTGGCCTGGTTGCCTTCGCCCATGAGCGGGATCAGGCGGTCCTTGGCTTCATCCGACTGGACGAAGATCAGGCGGGCCGGCGTCATGTTGACGGCGGTCGGGCCGAACTTCATCAGGTCATAAAGCTGCTTCAGGGTCTCTTCGCTGACCTTGCGGTCGCTCCACGCGTTGCGGGTGCGGGCCTCGGTGAACAGTTGGGCGATGACCTGATCGGCGACCGGCAGGCTACGATCGTTTGCGTTATCATAGGCCAAGGCGGCCTCCATCAGCTAATTAAAACAACTGCTGTTGCAAATAGCGCGTTCATCGCGGGATGCAAGAGGTAGGAATAAAGTTTTTCGGACCCCCCTCCGCCCATCTGGGGACTGGAGGCGAGGGCCGGAACACCCTATCTAGAGGGTATGAAAGACCTTAACGCACTGATGCAACAGGCGCAGGCCATGCAGCAAAAACTGCAAGAGGCCCAAGCCAAGATGGCCGAATCCACTGCCGAGGGCACCTCGGGCGGTGGTCTGGTGACCGTGACCCTTAAAGGTCCGGGCGAAGTGACCGGCGTGAAAATCGACGACAGCCTGATGGCTCCGGGCGAGGGTGAAATCCTGTCTGACCTGATCGTCGCGGCTCATGCCGATGCCAAGCGCAAGCTGGACGAGATCAACAACGCCCTGATGCGCGAGGCCGCTGGCCCGATGGCCGGAATGAATATTCCGGGCATGCCGAAGCTGTTCTGATGGCCGCGACTGCAGGGCCTGAAATCGAGCGCCTCATCTCCCTTCTGGCCAAGTTGCCGGGGATGGGGCCGCGCTCGGCGCGCCGTGCTGCGCTGGCCCTGCTCAAGCGGCGCGAGCAACTGCTAGTGCCGCTGGCGGCCTCTATGGCCGAAACGGCCGAGAAGGTCGTGAACTGCTCGGTCTGTTCTGCGCCCGATACGCGCAACCCTTGCGCCATCTGCTCGGACCAGAGCCGCGACAATGCCCTGATCTGTGTGGTCGAGGAAGCCGGTGCCCTGTGGGCGATGGAACGCTCGGGTGCCTTCCGTGGCAAATACCATGTGCTGGGCGGCTTGCTGTCGGCGCTCGATGGGGTTGGCCCTGACCAGATCCGTGTTGGCGAACTGATTGGCCGCGCCAAGGCAGGCGATGTTCGCGAAGTGGTGCTGGCCCTGCCTGCCACCGTCGATGGTCAGACGACCGCGCACTATCTGTCTGAAAAGCTGGCTGCGGCGGGCGTCGAGGTCACCAGTCTTGCACGCGGTGTCCCCGTGGGTGGCGAGTTAGACTGGCTGGATGACGGAACGATTGTGCAGGCTTTGCGGGCGCGTCGTCCCGCATAATCAAAATCTTGCGTCCGTATCTGACGCAAAGCTGAGCCAATACTGGCCGGACGGGATTAAGAGGTCGGTCGATGATGGTAGAGATTCTTCTGGGCGTAGCGGTGGTGCTGGCGGCAGCTTCGGCTGTGCTGGCCTTCCTCGGCTTTTCGGCAGCGAAGCGGGCGGAGGCAGCCGCCTCGTCCGACGATCTGGCCGATCTGCTGGAGGCCGCACTGCGCCGTGAGCTGGGCCAGATGCGTCTGGAGTTTGACTCCAAATCCGCCACCCAGCGTCAGGAACTGGCGCAAGCGCTTGCCACCAATGCGGGTCACTTGGGCCAGCAGATGTCGTCCCTGACCACCAGCTTTGACAAGCGCCTGACCGCCTTTGCCGAAATCCAGCATAAGACCG
>NZ_JSYD01000122.1:0-793 GCF_054824005.1 Brevundimonas sp. GN22
CTGAACAAGCTTGACCGCTGGATATCAGAGCACGATGCTACCCAGAGTCGTCCGCAAGCTATTCGGACAATCTTGGAGATAGCCCTCGCAGATGTCCGAATTGTACAGGATATTTGACCTTGAAACTAAGGCGTCCCTTGAAGCGCACCTGAAGGTTAACACGGTCCTATCGCATGACTTCGCCAACCTTATTTGGGCGTGCCAATCAGCTTTCGTACCGCTAGGTCACCTTCCTATCCACCGCAACCTTACGCCCAGTCAGCTCTCTTTGAGCAGCGAGAACTTAGAAGCATTGGCGCAAAACGGAGTCGGGCCTCTACAGCCAGCAGCCAAGAAAACTGCCAACAAAATCATGGCCACTTTCAAAGAGCGCAAACTTTTTAACGCGCATTACTTCTGGCGTGTCGACCGACCGCAAGAGTGGCACCTTTTTTATTTCACCCAACGGGATATCAGCGGCGAACATTGGGACGAAGGTTCGCACATCCATTTGATTAACTGGCTCACCCATCCAACGCTGGACATAGTGCCCCTGCTAGAGAGAGTGATTTCTGAGCCGAAGGTTCCGTCTCTGCCTAGCGGTATTCATGTGCGCTACGTCCGCTGAGATAAGCGCCTCTACTGTGGCTTCTGCCGATAGTGCTATTACCTCTTCGGCCAACTGATCCGTATCAATCATTACGCTAACCTCTGTCTGCGGCGCATCGAGCTAGCGCGCTGTTGATCCTGAACAGTGGCGACGCCCATGGTCGTGGTCTGCACAGCCACGTTTCCTGAGATGGCCTGAACGCGA
>NZ_JSYD01000123.1:0-790 GCF_054824005.1 Brevundimonas sp. GN22
CCCCCCCGAGGGGCGACGCAGGCCGGGGAACAACCTGCGCCGCTACGCACCACCGTGACCCTCATCACGCGCACGCCCTAACGATGCTCAACGGGGAAAGGACAACCCAACATCGTCAGCTTTCCTGTCATCAGGTCACGTTGCCGAAGTCGCCGTAAGTCAGAGCCTTCGGTGCCTTGATGGCCTGAGCCAAGCGCTCTTCAGCGAGGATGGTGACCATGTTCTTCGTGAAGTCGTCGTTGACGTATCCGGTCTCAACGCGAGCGCTCCAACGGTCGTAGAGCGTGGCGGCGCGACGGAAGTCACCAACAAGGAACTTGTCCACCGGCACAGCTTGGGTCGTGACCACCGGCAAACCCCACAGGCGTTGTGCGATAGTCGTGCCCGGTTGGCCCATGATGTAGTTGCCGTCAGCATCCTTCAGCATGGTGATGCGCGCCCAGTCAGCAGGGTGCATGATCACGCCATTGGCCGGATACTCTGCCAGCGCGCTTTGCAGCAGGGCCAGTTGCACAGTGTCCAGCATAGTCGGGTCAGCAATCGTGATCGGCGCTGCAAAAGCAGTTGCAGACGGGATCAGCCCTTGCAGGTTCTGGCCGGTGCCGGAGCCGTTCAGCAGTTGGTTCTCTTCGGCCAGCATCAGGCCATCCAGCAGCTCAGTATCGATCAAGCCTTGCAACTGCGGCAGGTCGCTCAGGACTTGGCGAGAGGCCTTCATCCAATGGGCGATGACGCGAGCGTTGACCGTTTGCAGTTCCAGTTGCAGGTCGCTCTCGGGCTTGGCAGCAGT
>NZ_JSYD01000124.1:0-5376 GCF_054824005.1 Brevundimonas sp. GN22
GCCCGACCTGCTTCAGTTCCTGCGCAAGACGCAGGACAAGGCGCAGATTGGTGGAGTCGGCCACCAGAACCATCACGTCCTGTTCCGGCGTGTCCTTGCGCTGACCCAGAACGATGTCGCGGGTGACTTCTTCGTCCAGCGAGCGGGCACGCAGCGAATAGGTCCCCGGCAGATCGGTGACGGTCATCGCCTGACCGTCCGTGCCGATCACGCGACCTTCCTTGCGCTCGACCGTGACGCCGGCATAGTTGGCGACCTTTTGGTGGGAACCCGTAAGCGCGTTGAACAGCGCGGTCTTGCCGCTGTTCGGGTTGCCGATCAGGGCAAACCGAACGGCTCTGTTTTGGTCCGTCATACTCAGGCGGCCTCGATCTCGATTGTCAGATTGACCGCCTCGTGGCGACGCAGCGCGACGCGCATGTCATCGACCTTGATGGCGATGGGATCACGTCCGAAAAGGCCCTCGTGCAGAAGCTCGACGTGCGCGCCTTCAACCAGCCCCAGTTCCAGCAGGCGGCGTTCCAGCTCGATCTCGTGTTCCTGATGATGGCAGTGGGTGCCCACTTGCACGATGACGCCGCGGTCCCCACGCCGCGCCTCACTCAACCTGATGGTTTTGGACATTTTTCTCAGTTCTGGCAGCGCGAGGCGCTCACTCCGACGGTTTTGATAGTGATTATCACCTTCGACGGCGCAGCGTCCAGTAACAGTGGCGGTAACATTGCTGCGCTATTTTGAAGCGCGCACCACACGGTGGGCATTCTGTCCGGTTTGGCGAACCAAAGGTTTCGACTAAAAGACCGCATCGCTTGTGAGGTCTGAATGTCTGCGAAACTTAAACCCGCCCCGATGATTGCGACCCTATCGTCGGTTATCGCTTGCGCCTTGGCCCTTTCGGCTTGCGGGTCCGAGCCAGCTGCGGGACCAGCGCCCAAGAGCGGCCAGCCCGCACCGACCCATGCCGAGAAGGCACTGCTGCTGGCCAGCCTCCCCGCCCCGTACAATGCCGGTGATCTGGAGAATGGCCGTCGCGTCTTTGCCCGTTGCCGCTCCTGCCACACCATCACCGATGGCGGACCCAATATGACGGGCCCCAACCTCTATGGAGTCTTCGGTAGCGAGGTCGGCACCCACGAGAAGTTCCGCTATTCCGAAGCTCTGAAATCTGCCGACTTCGTCTGGGACGCCGATAAGTTGAACCAATGGCTGGAGCGCCCGGGCGACTTCTTGCCGGGCAATAAAATGAGCTTCGTCGGCATCGCCGCCGAGCAAGACCGCCGCGACGTCATCGCCTTCCTGAAGGTCGAAACGGGTTATGCGCCCGCTAAATAGCTTTCGGGCGAAATCCTCAACTCGATAAAAAAAAGGCCGCCCGATAAGGGCAGCCTTTCTTGTTAGTGACCGGGGGTCATGTCCGGTTCGCGACCCGCGCGACGCTCTTCGGCTTCCCACTCTTCGATGAGACGGGTGGTGTATTCCGGCGAACGCGTGAAGCGGGCCAGAACGCCATAGATCACCGGCACCACGAACAGGGTCAGCAGCGTGGCGAACAGAGCCCCACAGAAGATGACCGAGCCGATGGTCTGGCGGCTACCGGCACCTGCGCCCTGCCACAGCATCAGCGGCAAGGCACCGAAAGCCGCAGCCAGCGAGGTCATGACGATCGGACGCAGACGCAAGGCGGACGATTCGATGATCGCCTCGCGGATGGTTCTGCCCTGATCGCGCAACTGGTTTGCGAACTCGACGATCAGAATGCCGTTCTTGGCCGCGATACCAACCAGAATGATCAAGCCGATCTGGCTGTAGATATTCAGGCTGGAGCCGGTCATCAGCAGGCCGAACAGACCCCCTGCGGCGGCCAGCGGGACGGTCAGCATGATCACCGCCGGCGTGATCCAGCTTTCAAACTGAGCGGCCAGCACGAGGAAAACGAGCAGCAGGGCCAGGATGAAGGCCCACATAACGGCACCACCAGCCTCGGCCTGATCGCGTGCGGTGCCACCCCAGCGGATGTTGACGACGCCTTGAGGCTGCTTGGCCACTTCCTTGTTCAGGAACTCGACCGCATCCGAGATGGTCATGCCCGGACCGAGGTCCGCCGACAGAGTGATAGCGCGCTGGCGGTCCAGACGGCGACGGTCAGGCGTGTCGCCCGAGGTCTTGGTCTTCACCACCGACGACAGAGGCACCAGCTGGCCGGAGCCCGATGCCACATACAGCCCTTCCAGATCCGCAACGCTGCGACGGTTGTCGCGGGCCGTTTGCAAGATCACATCGTATTCCTGACCGCCCTTGATGTAGGTGGTCGCACGGCGCGAACCAAACATGGTTTCCAGCGTGCGGCCGATTTGCTGGGTCGATACGCCTAGTGCAGCCGCCTGCTGCGGGTCCACATCCACCAAAACGCGCGGCGCGTTCGGCTCATAGTTCAGGCGCGGACGCGACAGGCCGGGGTTCTCCTGCGCCGCCGCCAGAATGGGCTGAAGCCAGTTGTAGATCGGGCCATATTCGGCACCTGTGACGATCATTTCGACGGACTTGCCGCCACCGCCGCCACCACCGCCACGCTGGAAGGCACCCGGCGTCGAGGCATTGACCTGCGCGCCAGTCTGGCCACGCAGGCGTCCGTTGATCTCTTGCGCGATCTCGGCAGCCGAGCGGTCACGTTCAGACCAGTCAGCGAGGTTTAGCACCACGTTGCCGGAGTTATACGATCCGCCACCGAAGCCCGGCGCGGTCAGCATGTAGTTATCGACCTCGCCGGCCTCACGGTATTCCTCGAGGATCGGCTCAAGGCCGAGCATGATCCCGCGGATGTAGTCGAAGCTCGCCCCTTCCGGGCCCGCAACACGGACCTGAACGCGACCGCGGTCTTCATCCGGCACCAGTTCGCTTGGCAGCAGGAAGGCCATGCCCACCGCGCCCGCACCGATCACAACAACCGCCGCGATCACGCCGCCAACCGCCAAAGGGCGACCGATCAGCATGTTCAACGAGTTTACGTAGGAGTTCTTGAGGCGGTCCATCGCGCCATCGACGAAACGTCCAACCGCACCGACCGACGAGGTCGGACGCAGGATCTTGGACGCCAACATCGGCGAGAGGCTGAGCGCGAGGAAGGCCGAGAAGGCCACAGCCGCAGCAATCGCCGCCGCCAGCTCAACGAACAGACGACCGACATAGCCCGGCAGGAACATAAGCGGCGCAAACACCGACAGCAGCACGATCGTGGTCGCCACGACGGCGAAGAACACCTGACGGGTCCCGCGCTCTGCGGCGATCAGCGGCGGCTCGCCCTGATCCAGACGACGCTGGATGTTCTCGACCACCACAATGGCGTCGTCCACCACCAGACCGATCGCCAGCACGAGTGCAAGCAGGGTGAGAAGGTTCAGCGAGAAGCCCAGCGGGGCCAGAATGATAAAGGTCGCCAGCAGGCAGATCGGTGCCACCACCGACGGAATGATCGCGGCGCGCAGGCTGCCGAGGAAGATGAAGTTCACCAGCGCCACCAGCGCCATCGAAATGCCGATGGTCAGCCAGACTTCATCAATCGCGTGAGAGGTGAAGACCGAGTTGTCGGTGCCGACTTCCAGCGTCGTGCCTGCCGGAAGCGAGTCTCGCACCTCTTCCATCAGGGCGCGGGTGCCCTCCGAAATCTGCAGGTCGTTGGACTGGGCCTGACGGGTAATGGCCAGACCGATCTGGTCCACGCTGTTACCGCGGAACAGACGGCGATGCTCGACCGCACCCTCTTCAACACGGGCAATGTCACCCAGACGGGTCACATAGGTTGCCTGTCCGGCCAGAGTGCCGGCAGCGGTCGAAGCGGAGCCGCGCGTGCCGATAGGCAGGTTGGCGAAGTCTTCAGGGCGCGAGTAGTTACGCGCCACACGAACGGTATAGTCTTTCTGACTGGCCTCCAGCGAACCGGCCGGCAGTTCGACGTTCTGGCTCGACAGCGAGCTTTCAACGTCCTGCACCGTCAGACCGCGTGCGGCCATCGCCTGCGAGTCCAGCCAGATGCGCATGGCATAGGTCTGGTCACCAAAGATGTTGACCTGAGCCACACCCGGAACCGTCGCAAAGCGGTCCACGAGATAGCGGTCCGCATAGTCCGTCAGTTCCAGCCGGTTCAGCGTCGTCGAACGCAGGAACAGGATGATGATCGGCGAAGAGTCCGAGTCAGCCTTGGACACCGTCGGCGGATCGGCCTGATCGGGCAGACGACCCGTGACGCGCGAAATACGGTCGCGGACGTCGTTGGCGGCATCGTCGATATTACGATCGAGCGAGAACTCGATGTTGACGTTCGAGCGGCCGTCGCGGCTGGACGAGGTAATGCGCTCTACGCCCTGAATACCGGCAATCTGCTGCTCGATCGGTTCAGTAATCCGGCTCTCGATAACTTCGGCGGAGGCACCGGCATAGCTGGTGCTGACCGACACGACGGGCGGATCAACGTCAGGCAGTTCACGCACCGGCAGCAGGAAGAACGCCGCCACACCGATAACGCAAAGTACGATGGCACCGACCGCCGCAAAAATGGGGCGGCGGACCGAGAGGTCGGAAAGCATCATGGGCGGGCAGCCGCAGCAGGTGCTGCGCCCTTACCGCCGGCCGGACCGGCACCTTTGCCGCCGCCCTTGCCCGCTTCGCGCACCGGCGCGCCGGGCTGGATACGGTTCAGGCCGGATGCAACGATACGGTCATTGGCATTCAGACCCGAGATGATCTCGACATTACCGTTTTCAACCACGCCGGTTTGAACCTCGACGCGTTGGGCCATGGTGCCATCTTCACTACCGGCCAGACGGTACACGAACGCGCCGGCACCTTCGTACTGCACAGCAGCTTCCGGAACCGAGAGCGCTTCGCGTTGGCCGCGTTGCACAGCCACCCGCATCATCATGCCCGGACGAATGCGTCCACCGGGGTTCGGGAACTCGGCGCGAGCGGTAACCGCGCGGGTTTGCTCGTCAACGCGAACGTCCATCAGTGCGATGCGGCCCGAGAAGGTTTCACCGGGGAAGGCGTCTGCCGTTGCCGTCAGCGGCGTACCGGCACGCAGGTTCGACAAGAAGCGCTCGGGCACAGCGAAGTCCACACGGACAGCGCTCATGTCATCCAGCGTGGTGATAACGGTGCCGGGGCTGATGAGCGTACCGGCGGTAACGGTGCTGAGACCCAGAACGCCCGCGAACGGAGCGCGCAGAACGCGGTCGCCACGGCGCGCCTCGGCGGCGGAAACGGCAGCGCGTGCCGTGGCCAGCGCCGTCTCGGCTTGTTCAGCCAGAACGCGAGGAGCGACACCGCGCTCGGCGAGGATCTTGTAGCGGTCGTATTCGCGTTGAGCCTGCGTGAGTTCGGCGC
>NZ_JSYD01000125.1:0-9167 GCF_054824005.1 Brevundimonas sp. GN22
TGACGGTCAAAAAGACCGCCGCCCGGGACGACCACACCTGCTGCGCGCAACACAGCCTTGGACTTGTCCTTGTCCATCGCCAGCGCGGAGGCCAACACGCCCGAGTGGGTATAGGGAATGCCGAGCGTCTCGAGGATGCCTTGAACGCAACCGTCCTCGCCCCACGCGCCATGCAGGGCGTTGAAAACGACATCGGGCTTCAGTTCGGTGAGGACCTGAGCCAGATCGCGGCCCGCATCTACGCGCGTGACCTTGCCGACCTGCCCCTCCAGCGCGTCGGCGCAACCGGCACCGGACGTCAGCGAAACTTCACGTTCCGACGAGATGCCACCCATAAGGACAGCGACATGTAGGGTTTCAAGAGGCGCGCGCATGAGACAATCCGAAGACTAGCCTCCCCCTATCGCCTCAATAGGGTTAACCGGTTGGAAACGATAGACCCCGAAGCGTCCGGCCACGCTTAAAAAAGTGCATGAAACGGGGGATGTTTTTCATCCCCCGCGTGTGCGGCCCAAAGCGCCTTAGCCCGGACGGCCGATGCGTTTGATTTCCCAGCTCAGCTGGATGTTGGTTTTGGAGAAAACGTCCTGACGGACGGTCTCACCCAGACCTTCGAGGTCGGCAGCGGTGGCCTCGCCCGGGTTGATCATGAAGTTGGAGTGCAGCTCGCTGAACTTCGCGCCGCCGCCGGTCATCTTGAATAGCTTGCCGCGCCAGCCCGCTTCATCGACCAGCTTCCACGAGGAATGGCCCTCGGGGTTTTTAAAGGTCGAGCCGCCGGTCTTTTCACGGATCGGCTGGGTCTTTTCGCGACGCTCGGTGATCTCGGCGATACGGGCGGCAACCGCCTCCGGTTCGTCAGCGGTGCCTTTATAAGTCGCCTCGGTCCAGATGATGTCGGCCGGAGCATTCGAATGGCGGTAGGTGTAGCCGAACTCTTCGACCGTCAACTCCACCTTTTCGCCCTTGCGGTTCACGCCGCGTGCAGAGACGAGGATGTCTTTGGTCTCAGAGCCATAGCAGCCCGCATTCATCGTCAGCGCACCGCCGATGGAGCCCGGAATGCCAGCATAAAACTCCATGCCCGCGATGCCCGCCTTGGCCGACGCACGCGCGACCATGGAATCCAGAGCGCCCGCGCCAGCAGTAATGGTCATGCCGTCAGCAACCACCTGTCCCCACGCACGTCCGGCCAGACGAATGACGACACCCTTCACGCCACCATCGCGCACGATGACGTTCGAGCCAACGCCCAGCGGATAGACAGGCACGTCTTCGGGCAGTGCTTTCAGGAAGTCGATCAGGTCGTCTTCATCGGCCGGAATGAACAGGGCATCCGCCGGACCGCCGACGCGGAACCAAGTGTAAGGCGCCAGCGCTTCGTTCAGCAGCAGTTTGCCGCGTACGCTCGGGGGAGCCTTGGTCCAGTCAGTCATAAATCTCTCGTGCGCGGTGCGATCAAGCCCGTCTGCGGGCTAAAGGGGAATGCGTAGATGTCTCTAACGCCTGCCCCGCGCAAGAGGAAAGGCCTACTCGCGTCTGTGCGCGAGCCGCTACGCACCATCCTGATCCTGATTATGGTCGTGATCCCGGCGGTATGGGGCGGATTGGCGCTGGTTATCGGACTGCTGTTTCTTTCCGAGTCCATGGGCCAACTGCTGTCATTCGAGCAGGCGTTTAATGCCGTGCTCAGTGTGTTCCTGATCCTGGTGTTCCTGCCGATCTGCCATGCGGGCTGCCATCGCTGGTTCTGGCACGTCGAAACGAGGAAGCGCTCGGGAGAGTACGCCGTCGGCGAGAAGATCCCGCCCATGTGGTCGGAGGAAACCGAACCTGCCCTTCCCCTAAAGGCAAGTCCTCGTGAAAAGCTGGCCTATGCGCTGCTCTATGCCGCGGCCATTGGTCTGTTGCTCTTCATCTATCTGCCTTTGGGCCATCAGGAGGCCATTCACCGCTTTATTGCCCGCTATAGTTCGGGTCGCGCTTCAGCAGCGTCTTTGGCCACCATCGTCATCATCTGGCTGCCGCTGATCGGCGGCATGATCGCTCTGTTCACCTACATGGAGCGTGACATGAAAAAAGTCCGCACCGGTCAGGTGACGGGCGCGGACAAACAACGGATTGAACTGAGGCTCAACTGGCTGGCAGCCTTCGTGACCGCCGTCACTATGACCGGCTTCATGTGCTATTTTCTGGGCAGTTTGATCCTGCGATACCTCGCCTGACCGTCGCCCGCGGTGTTTAGGCCAGCGCTTCCAACTGTTCAGGCAGGGCATAGGCCCAAGCCGTGATGTCGCCCGCGCCGAGGCAGACGACCAGATCGCCTTCCTTGGCTTCTTCGCGGATGACCTTGGCCAGTGCATCGGCACTTTCAAGAGCCGCGACGTGGCGATGGCCGAACTGTTTGATGCCGCTGACCAGAGCGTGTTTGTCCACGCCCTCGATCGGCTGCTCGCCGGCCGGATACACGTCGGCGACCAGAACGCTGTCGGCATCCATGAAGCAGGTCGAGAAGTCCGACATCAGATCGCGCAGGCGGGTGTAACGGTGCGGCTGTACCACAGCGATCACTCGCCCCGATTGGTCGGCGTTTTGCACCACTTGCCGGGCGGCTTTGAGGACCGCAGCGATTTCGACCGGGTGGTGGCCATAGTCGTCAATGATACGTACACCGTGGGCAAAGCCCGTGGTGGTGAAGCGACGCTTCACACCGCCAAAATTGGCAAGGCCCGTACGGATGCCATCATCGTCAACGCCGACTTCACGGGCGACCGAGATGGCCGCCAGTGCGTTCGACACATTGTGCCAGCCCGCCATCGGCAGACGCACGCCGTCGATACGGGTGTCTTCATCGCTGGCATGCGAAGCGCGGATCACGACGTCGAAGGTCGAGCCGTCCGGATCCATCTGCACATTCTCGGCGCGGACCATGGCCTGCGGATTGAGGCCATAGGTGATCAGGCGGCGGTTAACGATCTGGGCCGCCAGCTTCTGAACTTCGGGGTGATCAAGGCAGACCACGCCGAAACCATAGAAGGGCGTATCCTCGATAAAATCGCGGAAGGCCTTCTTCACCGCGTCAAAGTCACCGTAATGATCCAGATGCTCCGGATCGATGTTGGTGATCATCGCCACGGTACATTTCAGGCGAAGGAACGAGCCATCGGACTCGTCGGCCTCGACGACAATCCAGTCACCGTCGCCGACCTTGGCGTTGGTACCATAGGCGTTGATGATGCCGCCGTTCACAACGGTCGGATCAAGGTTGCCGGCATCCAGCAGCGCCGCGACCATCGAGGTCGTCGTCGTCTTGCCGTGGGTACCACCGACACCAATCGAGAACTGCAGACGCATCAGCTCGGCCAGCATCTCTGCACGACGTACTACCGGAATGCGGCGCTCGCGCGCCTCGACCATCTCGGGGTTCTCGGCCTTAACGGCGGTCGAATAGACGACCGCCGCCACACCCTCGGTGATGTGGGCAGCGTCGTGGCCGATGTAGATGCGGGCACCCAGCTTTTCGAGGCGCTCGGTATTGGCGCTGGCCTTGGCGTCAGAGCCCTGCACCTGATAGCCGATTTTCAGCATGATTTCGGCGATGCCACTCATGCCAATGCCGCCGATACCGACGAAGTGGACGGGGCCAAGGGCAAACGGAACGGGACGAAGACGACGGATCATATGGGCCTCATAGCCCCCTCTTGAGGCCGTGCGAAGTGTCCGATGCGGACGATCTTGAGGAAATTAACAAACTGGTGATGGGCGAACGCAGTGAAGTCGCGCTCAAGCGGGGTCTGCAAAAATAAATTTTGCGGAGTCGGAATCTGCCAAAACCCTTATCCACCGGACTCTGGAGAGTCCCAAAGATCAGCGTTTGACTCTTGAAAGAATCGCAAAACCGATTTGATTACCAAGCGTTAACCACGATGACTCACGATGCGCCCTCAACACCACAGGGGCCGCTTAATCCATGTCCGACATTCAAACCGACGTCATCCTCAGAGGCGACTGCATCGAGCGTTTGAAGGGTCTGCCGGACAAGTCGGTGGACATGGTCTTTGCCGACCCGCCCTATAACCTGCAACTCGGCGGCGACCTGCTGCGTCCGGACAACTCGAAAGTTGATGCCGTCGACGACGACTGGGACAAGTTCGACAGCTTCGCCGCCTATGACGCCTTCACCCGTGAATGGTTGAAAGAATGCCAGCGCGTGCTGAAAGACGACGGCACGCTGTGGGTCATCGGCAGCTATCACAACATCTTCCGTCTCGGCTCGGCGATGCAGGACCTCGGCTTCTGGGTTCTGAACGACATCATCTGGCGCAAGTCGAACCCGATGCCCAACTTCAAGGGCACGCGTTTCACCAACGCCCACGAGACCCTGATCTGGGCCGCCAAGTCGCGTGACCAGAAGCGCTACACCTTCAACTACGACGCCCTGAAGGTCTTCAACGAAGACACCCAGATGCGTTCGGACTGGACGCTGGCCCTGTGCACCGGCGGCGAGCGGCTGAAAGATGCCGACGGCAACAAGGCCCACCCGACCCAAAAGCCGGAAGCCCTGCTGCACCGAGTGATCCTGTCGGCGACCCGTCAGGGCGATGTGATCCTCGACCCATTCTTCGGCACTGGCACCACGGGTGCGGCTGCCAAGCGTCTGGGCCGCCACTTCATCGGTATCGAGCGCGACGAAACCTATGCGGAACTGGCACAGGCCCGCATCGACGCGATCATTCCTGCCAATCCAGAAGACCTTGTCGTCACCGGCTCCAAGAAGGCCGAGCCCAAGGTTCCGTTCGGCGCGCTAGTTGAGGCCGGTCTGCTGTCGCCGGGTGACAAACTCTATTGCCCCAAGGGTGATCACGAGGCTCGCGTCCGCGCCGACGGCTCGCTGGTGTCCGGTTCACTGACGGGTTCGATCCACAAGCTGGGTGCCCTGCTGGAAAATGCTCCGGCGTGCAACGGCTGGACCTACTGGCGCTTCAAGACCGATCAGGGTCTGCGCCCCATCGACAGCCTGCGCGCCGAAATCCGCGCCGGTATGCAGTAAGCTTTCTCGGACAAACGGCGGGCGGCGCATCGCCCGAAACTTCAAGGACCGCTTCCAAAAGGAGCGGCCCTTTTTCTTTGTCACGCCAGCGCCCGCTCCAGCGCCTTCTTGAACACGGTCGGTAGGGATTTCAGCGCCTCTGCTTCGTCTATCCAGATCAACGATGGATCGTCCGCATGTCCCGTCGCCACATGCGCCGTCAGGTCGAGGGAGAAGTGGGTGAAGACGTGGTTGATGGTCCCTGCCTCGACCCAGTCCGCTGTCAATGGCGGCTCATAGGCAGGAACAGCAGACCATTCCGAGCCGAACAGCCCCAGCATGCCCCCCAGCAGTCCTTTCTCGGGGCGCTTGACCAAAGCCACCCTGCCCTTGCCATCGCGCAGGACAAAAGCATGGCCCAGACGGTGCGGGCGCTCGGCCTTTTTGGCCTTGCGCGGATAGGACTGCGGTTCGCCCTCGGCATAGGCTTCACAGCCAAACGACAACGGGCATTGCTCGCACAGGGGCGACTTGGGCCGACAGATACGAGCGCCAAGATCCATCAGGGCCTGAGGCCAATCACTGGGGCGATGGTCGCTGACGAACAGGCCCGCCAAACGCTTCAACTCCGGACGCGCGGCGGGCACCTCGTTCTTTACCGCAAACAGGCGGCTCATGACGCGTTCGACATTGCCGTCGACCACATTGGCGGGACGGCCAAAGGCAATCGCCGCCACCGCCGCAGCTGTATAGGCACCCACGCCCTTCAGCTTCAGAAGCGCCTCTTCGGTATCGGGAAACACGCCGTTGTAATCCTCGGCGACCATGCGCGCGCAGGCCAGCAGATTGCGGGCACGGGCGTAATAGCCAAGCCCCGCCCATGCTGCCATCACATCGGCGTCGTCCGCTCCCGCCAGGTCGCTGACGGTTGGCCAGCGCTTCGTAAAGGTGTGGAAGTATGGAGCCGCGTGGACGGTCGTCGTCTGTTGCAGCATGACTTCAGACATCCACACGCGATAAGGATCGGTGCGCGTTGCCTCGCCCGGCTCAGTTCGCCACGGCAGGTCGCGGGCGTTGGCATCGTACCAATCGAGCAAGGCAGCACGCAGTCGGGCGATTTCGGAGGGCTTCATCCCGCCTGAATAGCGGCTTTATTCGCAGCGGACAGCTTTCTTCGCATCGGCAAACGGCCAACTTTCGCCTATAACAGTTCCATGTCGCGCAGACCCCTGCCCACCGAAGAAGAAGCCCGCCAGATCCTCGCACAGCGAAGGACCAAGCCGCCGCTGCGTCCGCCTCCGCGCGCCTCGCAAAAGCTGCAGAAGTTCATCAAGGAACTGGACAGCAAATTCGGACGCAGCGCCAACAGCCTCGAGGGCCGCTGGGCCGAGATTGTCGGCGAGCGCATGGCCCGCGTTTCGCGCCCGCTAAAAATCATCAAGGGCAAGGGCAATACGCCGGGCATTCTGGAACTGCGCGTCGTAGGCCCCGCCTCGCTTCTGGTCCAGCATCAGCAGCACGAAATCATCGAGCAGGTGAACCTGTACCTCGGTGCCAATGCCATCGAAAAAATCCGCATCCAGCAGGGGCCGGTAAAGCCGCTTGTCACCTCGACCAAGGCCCCGCGCTCTCGCACGCTCAAACCCTTGCCGCCGATTGCTCCGGCTGCCGAAGCCGAGTTGGAAGCGTCGGTTGCCGACCTGCCCGAACATTTACGCAAAGCTCTGACCAAACTCGGCAAGGCCGCCCTCGCCCGTTCGCAGGACGAAGGCGAGGACCCGTATCGTTGACATCGCAACAGCGCGCTGTTTGCAATGAACAACCACTGTTCTCGCATGGTGCCGCAATGGTACTGGAGATTAAATAACCGCCATCCACGCGAAATAGCGTTATCGAGCGAGATCGGCGTGTTTAATCTAGACGGAACTGGGTGTCGTGTAGGACAACACCCCCCACTGTTCCCATATCTTAGCTTCTGAGGATTGAGGTCCGACCAATGGCTTCCAAGAACAAATTTGCGGCTATGAGCCGCCGCGCAGCAATCACTGCCGCCGCTCTCAGCGCGATGGTTGCCATGGCGGGTTGCTCGCCCAAGGCCGGTGGTGCCGCGGAAGGCGATATGGCGCTGGGCGCAGCAGAGGGTGCCAAGGTCACCGTGGTCGAATACGCGTCGGTTACCTGCGGTCACTGCGCCGTTTGGAACCAGGAAGTCTGGCCGGAATTCAAGGCCAAATACGTGGACACCAACAAGGTCCGCTTCATCTTCCGCGAGTTCCCGACCCCGCCGCAAGACATTGCTGCCGCCGGTTTCATGCTGGCCCGTTGTGCCGGTAACGACAAATACTTCGACGTCGTGCATGCCATCATGGCCTCGCAACAAGAATGGGCTGCCGGCGTTCCGCCGCGCCAGAGCCTGAACCGCATCGCACAAGGTGCCGGCATGTCGGCAGCAGAGATCGAAACCTGCCTGAACGACAAGGACGCGCTGGCTGCTCTCGAGAAGCGCATCCGCGCCGGTATCGAAAAAGGCGTGAGCGGCACGCCCGCCTTCTACGTCAATGATCAGAAGATCGTAGACTCGTCGCTCAGCAGCCTTTCGGCTGCCGTCGACGCAGAACTAGCCAAGTAAGGACGAATGGATATGGGTGGGCGTTTTATCCCTCTTCTGACCGCGTTTGCGATGGCTACGGCCGTAGCGGGCAGTGCATCGGCGATGACAGATATGTCGCCCACTCGTTCCACCGCTCCGGCACGGCAAGCTCCGGCTGTCGTGTCGGTTCCGGCATCCCTGCCCAGCGACCGTGTGCTGGGCCGCGCCGATGCCCCGATCACCATTATCGAGTACGCCAGCTTCACCTGCTCGCACTGTGCAGACTTTGCCAACACGGTGCTGCCGGAACTCAAAGCCCGCTACATCGACACCGGCAAGGCCAAGCTGATCTTCCGTGATCTGCCGACCCCGCCGCTTCAGGTAGCAAACGCTGCTGCCGCCCTTGGCCGCTGTGCAGCCCCAAGCAAGTTCTTTGATATGGCCAGCCAGCTAATGGCCAATCAAGCCTCGGCTTTTGCTTCGGGCGGGGTACAAAATTGGCTGTACTCGGCGATCGGCACCACGGGACGTACCGAGCAAGAGCTCCAAACCTGCATGCGTTTGCCCGCGACCGGCGAAGGCCTGGCCCGCGATACGAGCGCCGCTTTGGCCGCAGGTGTCGACTCGACGCCGTCGTTGTTCGTGAATGGCCGTCGCGTCGAAGACCATTCGCTGCAAGGCATGGTCGCGGCGATCCAGCCTCTGGTGCGCTAAACCCGAGCGATGCATTTCCAGCGCCTTCGACTTTCGGGCTTCAAGTCCTTTGTCGATCCCGCCGAGGTCCAGATCGAACCTGGACTGACGGGGATCGTGGGACCGAACGGCTGCGGCAAGTCGAATGTGCTGGAAAGCCTGCGCTGGGTCATGGGGGCCAACTCGGCCAAGGCCATGCGCGGTCAGGGCATGGAGGATGTGATCTTTGCGGGTGCGGCGGGTAGGCCCCCGCGCAACCACGCCGAAGTCACCCTGACCATCGACAACGCCCTGCGTCGCGCGCCCCAGCCCTTCACCGACGAAGCCGTGCTGGAAGTCTCGCGCAAGATCGAGCGCGGGCGTGGTTCGACCTATCGTATCAACGGCAAGGAAGTGCGGGCGCGTGACGTCCAGCTGCTGTTCGCCGATGCCTCTACGGGGGCCAACTCTCCGGCGCTGGTGCGTCAGGGGCAGATTTCCGAACTGATCGCGGCCAAGCCGCAGAACCGTCGTCGCATCCTTGAGGAAGCTGGCGGGGTTTCTGGTCTGCACACCCGCCGCCACGAGGCCGAACTGCGCCTCAAAGCCGCCGAGGCCAATCTCGACCGCCTCGACGACATCGGCAAGGAGCTGGAATCCACGCTCAACCGCCTGAAGCGCGAAGCCCGTCAGGCCGAAAAATACAAAAAGATCAGCGCCGAAATCCGCGCCCTTCAGGCGGCGCTTCTGTATGTGCGCTGGTCCGATGCCAAACAGGCTGCCGCCGCTTCACGCAACGAACTGCGCGCCGCAGAGCAGGCTGTGGCCGAGGCAACCACGGCTTCAGCCGCCGCCCAGACGGCTGCACTCAATGCG
>NZ_JSYD01000014.1:0-21539 GCF_054824005.1 Brevundimonas sp. GN22
CATGGTTCTGGAAGTCCGCGCCGCACTGGCACGTGACCCCAAGGGTCACGAACGGGCTCTGGCGCGTATGCTGAACGCCGAAAGCCTGAAGACCGGCCACTGACAAATATAACGGGCCGCAAAGGCCGCGAGGGGGAGAGTGCGTAAATGGAAATCGCGAGCATATTGCTGGTGAACGTCGCCGTGGCGGCCTTGGGCTTCGCCATCGTCTGGGCCGTCGGCACCAAGCTGAAAGACCCCACGATTGTGGACGCCTATTGGGGACTGGGCATGCCCGTTTTGGCGCTGTCCACCTTCCTGCAGGTCGAACAGCCGACGATGCGTAACTGGTTGCTGCTGGGCATCAGCGCCATCTGGGGCGTACGCCTGTTCGGCTACATGATCCGTCGCTGGCAAACGCAGGGTCCGGACCGTCGCTATGAGCGTCTGTACGAAAAGGCTAAGGAGAAGAAGGGCTGGAGCTTCGGATTCTTCTGCGCGGTAAGCGTCTGCATTACCCAGATGCCGCTGCAGTTCCTCGTGTCGCTGCCGGTGCAACTGGGCCAGATCGATGCGGTTCCGGCCACCGTGGGCATCATCGGCTGGATCGGTGCGGCCATTGCTATCTTTGGCCTGATTTTCGAGTGCATCGCTGACTGGCAACTGAGCCAGTTCAAGAAGGACGCTTCGAACAAGGGCAAGGTCATGCAGTCGGGCCTGTGGCGCTATTCGCGTCACCCGAACTACTTTGGCGAGGCTCTGGTCTGGTGGGGCCTGTATATGATCGCAGCCGAGAGCTTCACCGGCCTGTTCTCGATCTTTGGTCCGGCCTTCCTGACCTGGACCCTGATGAAGTGGTCGGGCGCGCCGACGATGGAATACCGCATGCGCAAGACCAAGCCGGAATACGCCGACTATATCGCGCGCACCTCGGGCTTCATCCCGATGCCGCCCAAGAAGATCTGATCTTCGGGACAAGCCAAAAAGAGAAGGGCGCGGGAGATAATCCCGCGCCCTTTTGTTTGTCTCAGGCTAGGCGGCGGGACCTGATGGCTGGAAACAGCAGCGCGGCCACCGCCATCAGCAGCAGGCTCTGACAGGTAATGATGACGGCTGGCACTGTGCCTGTGCGAAGCCAGCCGAAACCAAAGACGCTGCGCGTCAGGATCTGTGCCTTCGAAGGGTTATTGGCCTTGCCAAGCACCCGACGGGTAGAAGGCAAAGAAGCCAGCAGGGGCTGCAACCACATCGTGGATACCGCGCAGAGCGCCCGAAACGGTCGCGTCGGTCAAGGCGCGCGATTGCGGCTTGCTCGGATCACCCTCGTCAATGGTGAAGGTCATCGTCATGTTCGGACGGCCCTTGATGTCCACGACCCAGTGGCCGTTGGTATCCTTGCCGTGCAGCTTGGGATCGGAGGTCCACAGGATCGACAGAGTAAAGCTGACGTCCTGCGTGTAGCGGGCGGTCCAGCGCCATTCAGTGGCGGCGACGGTGCCTTGTTTGATCGTGCCTGCGCCGATTTCCATATCATGCGGAGCCAGTGTCAGGGCGTGCTCTGGCGTGATGTCGATCAGATCGACATTCAGCGCCTTACCCGTGAAGTGCAGGATTTCGCTGAACAGGGCAGTGTACATTCCCGCCAAGGGACCTTTGGTGATGTCGTTGACCGCCGGATCGGCACCAAAGCCCATCAGGCCAAAGACGAACTCCTTGGACACCATCTCTGAGGCATCGACGGTCTCGGAGACAGTGATGCTGTCCAACTCGGCGCTAAAGCCCGTCGCGGCCAAGACGATACGCTCGATAAAGCCGCCCGGATTCACACCCAAGCCCGCCAACGTGGCATTGCCCTTTTCGCAGGCAGCCTTCAGCGGTGCCCAATAGTTCTCGTCATGGGCCATGGGATAGTGGAAGCCCGCCGTCGAGATGACGTTCTTGCCGCTTTCCAGCAGACGGATCACGTCGGCATTCATCTTGTCATAGGGCAGGGTGATGCGTGGTGTATGGATGACCAGATCTGCATCCAGCGCCAGAATTTCCTTGATGTTATTGGTCGCCAGCACGCCTGTATCGGGGCGTTTGCACAACTGGCCTGCGTCGATGCCGTTCTTCTTGTCGGAATAGACATAGACACCCGCCAGTTCGAGATCCGGCGCGTCGATAATACGGCGCAGGGCGGTGCGCCCCATCGAACCGGTTGCCCATTGTACGACCTTGATCACTCACAACTCCCCAACTTGTGCATTTTGGCCTTTCCAGACCTTAGTTAGTCTCTTTATGAAAGGAATACCAAAGGGAGGGAAGCGCGATGATCGTGACAAGTGCCGAAAGGCTCGCAGATTTCCGCAAACGTGGCTGGTGGGGTGACCTGACGGTTGATGACCTGCTTCAACGCAACCGCAAGGAAGTGGCAGACCGGACGGCTCTGGTCGATCCGTCGCACCGTGCGGGGTTGGATGGCGTAGAGCCGCGTCGGCTGACGTGGGCGCAGGTCGGCGAGGAGGTCGACCGTGTCGCCTCCGCATTGCTGGGCCAAGGCCTGAAGAAGGGCGATGTCCTCAGCTACCAGCTGCCCAATGTGGTCGATACCGTCATTCTGGCGCTGGCTTGCTCGCGCATTGGCCTGATTATCAGCCCCGTGCCGACCATGTATCGCGAGCACGAGTTCGCGTGGGTTCAGCAAAAGGTGAAGCCGCGTGCCATAGTCACTGTGCGCGAGCTGGCGGGCTTCAACCATGCAGCCATGATGAGCGCGCTCGCCGCAGGCCATGACACCAAGGTATTGGTTCTGGGTCAGGCAGAGGGCGATCAGGTTGATTTCCGCGCTGCTGTCGAAGCGGCCGATCCGGAAACTGCTGTGGCTGCTGCGATGGCAGATCCGATCCAGCCGGAAGAGGTCTTCACCATCTTCTGGACCTCGGGCACCGAGAGCCGTCCCAAGGGCGTGCCGCGCGATCACAATCTCTGGATCGTCAACGCGCGCATGGTCACCGAGGCCGCTGAAATCAGCGAAGGCGAGGTTCTGCTGAACCCGTTCCCGCTGGTAAACATCGGCTCGTTCGGGATGGTCATGCCGTGGCTGTGGCAGAAGGGGACGCTGGTCCTGCACCACCCGTTCGATCTGGGCATCTATCTGAAGCAGATCGAGCAGGAGAAGGTGAACTACACCATCGCCGCTCCGGCCATTCTGAACGCCATACTGAAGACCCCCGCCATGGTCGAAAACATCGACCTGTCCAGCCTTCGCGCCATTGGCTCGGGCTCTGCACCGCTGGCTCCGTGGATGATCGAGGGCTGGGCGCAGAAGTGGGGCATCGAGGTGTGCAACATCTTCGGCTCGAACGAAGGCGCTTCGCTGTTCAGCGGGCCGATGCATGTGAAGGACCACACCGAGCGTGCCCGCTACTTCCCGCGCATGGGCGCAGAGGGCATTGAATGGTCGGGCGATACGGCCTCGATGATCAAGACGAGGCTGGTCGATCCAGCCACCGAAGAAGTCATCACAGAACCGGGCATTCCCGGGGAACTGCGCTTCTGGGGCGCGGCGACCTTCGAGGGCTATTTCGAAGCGCCGGAACTGACCGCCAGTGCCTTTGATGCCGAGGGCTATTACCGCACGGGCGATCTGTTCGAGATCGCGGGCGAGGGGCATCTGTCGCGCTATTACCGCTTTGTTGGCCGGTGCAAGGACATCATCGTGCGCGGTGGTGTGAACATCTCTCCGGCCGAACTGGACGATGTGCTGTCTGGCCACCCCGATCTGAAGGAAGCGGCGGTCTGCGGCATTCCTGACGAGGTTCTGGGCGAGAAGGTTTGCGCGGCGTTGGTGCCGACAGGCGATACGGTGCCGGACGTCAAGGCTCTGGCCGAATGGCTGAAGGCGCAGGGGCTGGCGACGTTTAAACTGCCGCAGGCGGTGGTGAAGGTCGAAGCCCTGCCGCGCAATTCGATGAACAAAGTCGTCCGCACCGAACTTCGCGAGCAGGTCCTAGGCCTTCTGAAAGCCTGAGGCCAAATATCGAAAGGGGCGGCATCCCCTCAGAAGCCGCCCCTTTCTCTCCCCGAACTGGTGACCAGATTACGCGGCCACCACTCCGTTCCGTATGTAGGCCCGATCAGCCCAGCAGGCGTGTGTGCCGCTGGAGATTTTGTGTGGCAGCGCAATGCGGCACACAGGGCCTTCTTCAAACTTCTTGCAGTCGATGAGGACGCATTCGGACGTGCCGGCGTTCTCGTCGATGATGAAGCTGATCAGATAGCCATCGTCTTCGTCCTTGGCGTTGATGCGGGGGACGAACGGGCTTTCGCTGGCGAAACGGCCTTCCGGAAGCGTAACCGACCAGCTCTCGCCGGTTTCGAGATCGTGCTTCACAAAGCCGTTGAACAGGAACCAGCCCGGCTTGGTCGTGGTCGAGTAGCAATAGCGGTTCTTGCGGCCGGCATAGCGATTGTTGATGACGCCGAACTCCAGCACGCGGTCATCCAGATGACCCTCGGTAGTTTCGCCCGTCTTCATGTTGAAGCGCCAGCGGTGCAGTTTGGACTTGAAGCTGTGCTCGTCCAAATAGGCCATCATGCGGTCCATGCCCTTGGGATGACCCTCGAGCGGTTCCGGCATCGGCACTTCCTGGAAGTAGCCGTCCATGATGATCTCGTCGCCTTCCTCATACGCATTGAGGAAGTGCAGCACATAGGTCGGGTCCGCTTCGAACCAACGGATGTCTGCCTCGGTGCCATAACGCGGCAGGATGGCAAAGCGCGACGGCAGGTCGTGCATGCGCGCAGCGTGATAACCCTTCTCCAGCAAGCCCTCGTCCCAGAACAACGGGAAGTCGTTCAGGATCGAGTAGTTGGTGGTGAAGATCATGTCGTGCGGCAGGCGCGGCCCCGGCAAGGGAACAGGGGTGTAGTGGACCTGTTTGCCGTCCTTATCGATGACGCCGTAGTGCATGTAAGGCGCGTGCTTCGAATAGTTGAAGAACAGCATCTCGCCAGTGGCTTCATCGGTCTTCGGGTGGGCCGAAACGCCATCCAACGGAACCCAGGGAGCAACGCCCAGTTGCTCCATCGTTTCAGGGTCCAGCATGTAGGCTTCGCCGCACTGGTAGAAGGTCGAGATGGCCTTGCCGTTGTGGATCACCACGTCGGTCGAGGATGAATCCTTTAGGCTTTCGTGCGCGCCAAAACCGGGGCGTTTCGACGTGCCCGGGCCGTCTTGAATGCCGCCCCAGAGCGAGCCTTCGGCGATCTGTTCAGCCACGAAGCCGCGCGTGCGGACGAAGCGGTTGCGATAGTCTGCCTTGCCGTTCTTGATATCGATCTGGTGCAGCATGCCGTCACCGTCGAACGGGTGATAGCGGCCCAGCGGCTGATGCAGCGGGTTCTCGGTGTTACGCAGATAAACCCCGTCGATATCCGACGGGATGACGCCTTCGATCACATCCAGATCAAGAGCGGTGACTTCCTCCCACTGCGGGGTCCATGCACCCGTCATATAGGGGTGGTTGGTCGGCTGCAGGGTTGTTTTTACAGGCTTAAGACGTTCGAGTTTCATCATTGCCCCATTTGCTTATGGGACAGGCGTAACATCGTGCGTCTTGTTAAGCAAGCGACGTATCGCCGATGCTGTCAAAGTCCTTGCAGGCTTTCGCGGGTCAGCTCTTCGCCGCAGTGGGAACAGGTCAGCAGAGGGGTGACGATGTTGCCGCACGGCAGGTGCCTGATGAGTTCGGGCGGGCCTTCGGGGCCGGACATCCAACGCGCGCCCCAGCGCACCAGTTCAAGCACCAGCGGGAACAGATCCAGCCCCTTCGGTGTGAGGCGATACTCGTACCGGTTGGGGCTCTCCTGATAGAGTTTCTGCTCGAGGATGCCCAAGGCGACCAGGCGGGCCAGACGCTCCGACAGGATGTTGGTGGCCACGCCTAACTGCTGCTGGAAATCGTTGAAGCGCTTGTGGCCATAAAAGGCCGAGGCGATGACGTGGGTAATCCAGCGGTCGCCCAGCACCTCGACCGAGCGTTCGAGCATGGCGGCGGTGCCTTGCGATCCTTCGACGATTGAACGTCGCTGGGCGCGGGCCTTGGCGGCGGGCTCCTTACCGGCACCGGGGCCGGGTTCGCCCTTGGTCTCGCGCGCGATCAGTTCCTTGCGGCAGTGGTTGCAGCGGCATTCAGGGATGAAGTCGTGACCACAGGAATGCTTGATATTGTGGGCGCGGACCTTGGGATCGTAGTACCAGCGCTTCTCCCAACGGATGATCATCATACTGGGACCGAACAGGTCGCGCCCCATTTCCGTGAGCAGATACTCGTCGCGGGGAGGGCGCTCGCAATAGCGGCTGCGTACCAGAACCCCTGCGCTCTCCAGACGGCGCAGACGGTCGGTCAGCAGGCTGCGGGCGATACCGATACGCGACTGGAAGTCCTCGAAACGGGTGGTGCCGACAAACGCCTGACTGCTGATCATCAAGGTCCAGCGATCGCCCATCAGATTTAGAGCCCGAGATGCGGAGCTGGCGTCAATAAGGCGGTGGGTGTCCGCCGCTTCGTTTGAAGTCTTGGCGGTCGAATCTGCAGAGGTCATGGAGTCCTTCAGGCTGTGGCCCAGTCCGAACCTCATAGGCAGAGGCGGCGAAGTCAAGAAAAGGGGCGGGCCGTCGCCGACCCGCCCCAAAGTTTTATGGGTTGGTTTCAGGGAGTATTAGTAGCGGACACCCAGTCGCACGCCGAAGGTGCGCGGAGCACCGAACAGCGAAACCTCGTCACCCGCGAACGGGATCACACTGATGCGATACAGTTCGTCGGTGATGTTGCGGCCCCACAGGGTCAGGCTCCAGCGACCATCCGGCGAAGCTACACCGATACGACCGTTAAGCTGGCCATAGGCATCTTCGCTGTTGGTGTTTTCCGGACCCCAGAACATCTGGTCCTGATAGCTGTAGTTCGCAGAGGCGATGAAGCTCAGCTTGTCGTTGATCGGGTAATCGACGTCTGCACCGAGGGTGTACTGGAACTCCGGCGTGCGCTGGATGCGGTGACCATCATAGCTGATGCCGCGCAGCGGGTCGGTGTATTCCTGATATTCGGCATCGATGAACGAACCCGAAGCCGACAGCGTCAGCCAAGGTGTAACGCGGCCCTTCACCTCAAACTCGGCACCCTGGATTAGGGCGTCTGCAGCGTTGGCGACGATCAGGGTCATCGACACGTCGTCCAGCAGTTCGACCTGCAGGTCTTCGAAGTCGGTGCGGAACAGGGCGAGGTTGGTACGCAGGCGACCGTTCAGCCAGTCCGCCTTGACGCCCAGTTCCCAGCTGGTTGCCGTTTCGGGGTCATAAGCCTTGCGGGCGGCAGTGGCATCCGGTGCAGCGCCTTGCCAGCCACCGCCCTTATAGCCGGTCGAATAGGCACCATAGACGAGGATATCGTCATTCGGCTTCCACTCCAGCGCCACGCGCGGGGTGAACTCGGACCAGTCTTGCGACGGGGTGATGTGGTACTCTTCCAGCAGCGGAGCCGGCGAATACAGGTCGCCCGGAAGGCCGAGGCTGAGGATTTCGGCGCGACTGTCCAGCGACTTTTCGTCGGTGGTGTAACGGCCGCCGACGGCCAGCGTCAGGCTCTGCGTCAGGTCGTACTCGAACTCGCCGAAGACGCCATAGCTGTTGGTTTCCGAGCTTGCGATGTACTGGTTGTCGCCATCCAGCGTATCGCGGGTAGAGCCCGGGCCGCCCGGCAGGAACGACTTGGCCGTGTTGCGCGACTGACGGGCCACTTCCTCACGCAGATAATAGACGCCCGTCGACCAGCGCAGGCGCTTGTCCGGATCCGACTGCAGGCGAAGTTCCTGCGTCAGGCCCTTGTAGTCTTCGTACTGGGTCAGGGTGGAGTCAGTGATCGACGGCGGCGAGCCTGCGCCTGCCTGGGTCCAGCGGATGTTGCCTTCGCCATTACGCAGACCGGCTAGATAGATCAGGCTCATGGAGCCGATATCCCACTCGAAGCGGGCGGTCAGGCCGGAGGTCTCGCGGTTCGCATACTGCTCATACGGCGAGAAGTTGGTGCGCGGGTCCTGCGACGGCAGGTTCGGGGTGATGAAGCCGAAGCCCGGAGCGTTCGGATCATCAACTGCATGGCGGGCCGAGCCACCGGAATCGGTCTTGCTGGCGTCTGCGGTCAGGGTCAGACGCATGGTGTCGCTGATGTCCCAGGCCAGTGTGCCGCGGACAGCGGTGGACTCGACGTCCTCCAGCTCTTCGTTGCGCAGGGGGTTGTGGGCATAGCCGTCATGCTGTTCGCGGGTTACCGCGACGCGGGCCGAGACTTTCTCGCTGATCGGACCGGAGACGAAGCCCTCGGCCAGAATGCTGGAATAGTTGCCGATGGCGACCGAACCGCCAGCGTCGAACTCTTGCGTCGGCTTGGCGGTGATCATGTTGATCGCGCCGCCGACGACGTTCTTGCCGAAGATGGTGCCTTGCGGGCCGCGCAGGACTTCGATGCGCTCCAGATCGAAGATCGGCGGAGTCGCAGCACCGCGGCGGCCGATATAGATCTCGTCGAGGAAGGTGCCGATCGACGGGTCAGCGGTCGCGCTGTTCAGGCGAACTGAGCCGACGCCGCGGATAAACATCTCGGATTCCAGCGCGTTCTGGCTCTGGAAAGTGAAGCTGGGCACCTGAGCCGCGACTTGCGAAACGTCGGTGATCAGTTGGTTGCGCAGTTCTTCTGCGCCCATGGCGGTGACGGCCAGCGGCACGTCCTGCATGGCTTCGGCCTTGCGGCGTGCCGTCACGGTGATCTCACCGATCGAGTACGACTGCTCGGTCGACGCTTCTTGCGCCGAGGCCATTGCGGGCAGGCCCGCAGCGATGGCGATGGTGGCTACGCCGAGGCGCAGCCGCATGGAAAGCGGCTTGGTCATTGTTGTTCCCTCCCGAAGCCAACTGGTGTTGGTCTTTTTATGCAAGCTATATGGAAGAAGGGTCTTGTCAATCGACTTGTATGCAGTTGAAATCATGAAAGCGAGATTTCGGATTTCAAACTGAGCCTGATTGCATCGCTTTCATAACTAGATGAATGATTTAAGGGGAGGAATACCACCTATGAGCGATAAGGATCAAAAAGCGATCGCTGTTGTCCGCGAGATGGTTCAAGCGTGGAATGACCAGAACTGGGACAAGGTGGGCGACCTGTTTGCGCCGGACGGTGTGCTGCATTCCATGATGCTGGACCCCATCGAAGGCCGCGAAGCAGTAGCCTCTCGAATCAAGGCTTTAGGTGCCGGTGTGTCGTGGATTGAACTCGAACTCGAGCACATCGGTGTGATCGACGGCCGCGTCTATATCGAGCGCAATGACCGCTTCATTTATAACGGAAAGCGTGGCGACGTTCCGGTAATGGGTGTGCTGGTCATCAATGATGACGGTCTGGTGCAGCTATGGCGTGACTATTATGACCGCGCCCAGTTGCTGCGTGAAATGGGTGTAGATGATTTCACCCACTAATTGAATACTTGAGGGCGGACCGTCGGGTTCGCCCTTTTGTTTTATACGGGGATATCAGCACCTTGTTGGTTCGCTTCAACGGTTGTAAAAACTAACGGAAGCGAAAATCCCTTGTGTGGATACGAATACCTCTAGTCAGTCCCGTAAAGCAAGTTAGACTGACCCGTCCTTCAGGTTCGAGCCGCCGTCGAAAGAGCGGGCTCCCCGAGGGACGCATCTGGAGAGGGAAGCGTATGAAACAAACAGCCACGGCCACATCCGATCGCGTTGGATGGTACCCTTACGTCGTCGTTTTGATGCTGGGGCTGGTTTATACCTTCAACTATCTGGACCGACAGATACTGGCTATTCTGGCCGAGCCCATCAAAGCCGACTTGGGACTGACCGACACCCAGATCGGCATGGTGTCGGGCCTGATGTTCGCGGTCTTCTATACGGTGTTTGGGGTTCCTATTGCGTGGCTGGCGGATCGTAGCCACCGCGTGGGTATCGTCGCTGTAGCCTGCACAATGTGGAGCGTTTTCTGCGGCTTGTGCGGCATGGCCCAGAACTATACGCATCTGGTTCTGGC
Source organism: Brevundimonas sp. GN22 (assembly GCF_054824005.1). Lineage (NCBI taxonomy): Bacteria > Pseudomonadati > Pseudomonadota > Alphaproteobacteria > Caulobacterales > Caulobacteraceae > Brevundimonas > Brevundimonas sp. GN22. Next base: position 10,062 of record NZ_JSYD01000014.1, read on the forward strand.
GCGCATTGGCGTGGGCATCGGCGAGGCGGGCGGGGCATCTCCGTCCATGTCGGTTATCTCTGATTACTTCCCGCCGCATCGCCGCGGCGGTGCCATCGGCCTGTTCTCGCTGGGCGTCCCGCTGGGCGCGACCATAGGCGTGGCGTTCGGAGCGTGGGTGGCTGCACATTACGGCTGGCGTCAGGCCTTTATCGCGGTGGCGGTACCGGGCGTAGTACTGTCGCTGTTGCTGATCCTGTTTGTGCGCGAACCAAAGCGCGGGCGGTTCGATCCGCCGTTGGAGGCCAAGGCTAAGCCCGCCTCGTTGATGGAGTGCCTGCGCACCTATCGTCGCACACCGACCCTGTCGCTGCTCTTGCTGGCGGCGGGCACCTATAGCTTTGTCTTCAACGCTTTTGCCGCTTGGGCACCGGCTCTGCTGCTGCGCGCCAAGGGTGCGGAGATGGCCGACATCAGCACCTGGTACAGCCTGGTTTTCGGCATCGCCATGGCCATCGGCATGTTTGGCAGCGGCTTCCTTGCGGATCGTTTTGCGCAGAAGAAACCTAGCGCCTACGCAATCCTGCCCGCATGGGCATTGGGTCTGGGCGTGCCCTTCTTCATCGCCGGCCTTTTGGCTCCGTCGTGGCCGGTGGCTCTGGGCTTGCTAGCTGTCCCGATGGCCATGAACATGATGTTCGTCGCGCCGGGCTTTGCGATCTGTCAGAACGTGGCTCCGGCCAATCAGCGCGCGACGATCTCGGCCATTTTGATGCTGGTCAACAACCTGGTGGGGATGGGCTTTGGTCCGCTGTTCGTCGGTGCCCTCAGCCAGCATTTCAGCGGCTCGATGGAAAGCGGTGCGGCTTTGACCAAGGCTATGCTGTTCGTCGCCCCGTTCTATCTTCCCGCCATTGGTGCCCTGATCCTTGTAGCGCGGGCGCTGGAAAAACGCCATGCCGCTATGGAAGCGCAGGCCTGAGACATCGGGCACTAACAAAGGAAAGGCCCCGCCGGTTTGGCGGGGCCTTTTTTATTCGGACCTTAGTCCTTGAGTTTGATCTTCTTCTCGATCTTCGCCGCGGCCTTTTCTGCCTTTTTGCGGCGCTCGAAGACCTTGCGCATATATTTCAAGTCGCTGGCCGACAGGGTCTTTTCGGCCGCCACGAACTGTTCCTGCTCCTCTTCGCCGACGTGATGGAGGTACTCCTCCTTCAGCGCGGCAAAGCGGCGCAGCCAGCCCGGTGAGCTGTAGTCGCGAGCCGCAAGATCGGCCATCAGGTCGTCCAGCTCTTTGTGCTCGGCGACGGCATGACGGGCATCGTCCGTCGTCGAAGGCTCGCGCATCACCGTTGACCAAAGGGCCTGTTCCTCGGCGGCTGCGTGAGACTGCACCTCCTTGCAGAACTCCTCGAACAGCATCTTGCGCTGGTCTGGGTTTCCGCTGGTGGTTTCCTCGATCATGGCGATCAGGGCACGGTGCTTGTCGTGATCCTCGACCAGACGACCGAACACGTCCGGATTGCCCCGGAACTTGGTCTTGGGCGTGGAGCCGATGCGGACCGTCAGTTCAGGCGCAAAGGATTTGGCTTCGGCAATAGCGGCTGCCTTGGCCTTTTTCGGGTCCTGCTTGGCCGTTTTGGCAGCCTTGGTCTTGGCTGCCGTTGCGGTTGGGGTTGCCATGCTCAGGGGTCCTTACGGCAGGTCGCGGACATTGGGCTCGCGAGCCCAGTGGCGGACGGGGCCGACGTTGACCAGTTCTTCCCAAGGCACCACGCCTTCGTCCTTCTCGACATTGGCCTTGTCGAGCAGGATTTGCGTGCCCTTGCAGTGCCCGACGGTCTTGCAGTGGGCATACGCATCGGCGAACCACTGGATGGCCGCTGCATTCTTGGTCAGCTTTTCAGCCGCGTCCGGCATTAGTACGGAGGCGACGGCGTCGAAGACGACGGACGGTGCGCCTTCCAGCTTTTCGTCAGCCTTCAGCGTGCCGCCCTTGACCGGAATACCGCCGACCTTAGGCGCGACCAGTTTAACGCTGCCGCCGGCCTTTTCGATGTCGCCCTTGAGCTTATCGATGCTGGCCTTGTCCGAGCCTTCGGCAAACAGGATGCCGACGGTGCGGCCCTTGAACATCTTCTTGGCCTGCTTCTGGATCGACAGGGCGTCAGAAGGCTTCATGTCGACCGGTTCCTTGGCGGCCGGAGCCTTGGCCGGCAGGTCCATGGCCAGACCGTCAGCGATGCGCTTGGCCATGTCCTCGTCGATGTTGCGCAGGCGCGAAAGCACACGCTCGCGGACGTGCTCGAGATTAACCTTCGATAGTTCGAAGACGATGGCGTCACGGATGTGGGCCTGCTCGTTCTCGGTCTGCGAGCGGTAGAAGAGGCGCGCTTGCGAATAGTGGTCCGCGAAGGTCTCGGCGCGGATGCGCAGCTTTTCGGAACCGTCGTTGCGCTCGTCGTTGGCGCGGAACGAGGTGAAGCCGGTTTCGGGGCAGGCGCGGGGGCCTGCATCCTCGCCCGCTTCGTTCAGGCTGTTCGGCTCATAGTTGGCGCGGCCCGTCGGGATCAGGGTCTGCATCAGCCCGTCGCGCTGGAAGTTATGGAACGGGCATTTCGGCGCATTGATAGGGATCTGGTGGAAGTTCGTGGTGCCCAGACGCGACTTTTGCGTATCCAGATAGGAGAACAGACGGCCCTGCAGCAGCGGGTCGTTGGTAAAGTCGATGCCGGGGATCAGGTTCGACGGCAGGAAGGCGGCCTGTTCCGTCTCGGCAAAGAAGTTATCGACGTTACGGTTCAGCGTCATGCGGCCGATGATCTGGACCGGAATCTCTTCCTCGGGGATCAGCTTGGTCGCATCCAGCACGTCATACGGCTGTTTGGAAGCCCAGGCCTCGTCAAACACCTGGACGCCCAGATCCCACTCGGGGAAATCACCGTTGTCGATGGATTCATACAGGTCGCGGCGGTGGAAATCGGGGTCGGCACCGGCGATTTTGACGGCTTCATCCCACGTGGTGCTCTCGATGCCCAGCACCGGCTTCCAGTGGAACTTGACGAACTTGCCTTCGCCCTTGGCATTGACGAGGCGGAAGGTGTGAACGCCGAAGCCCTCGATGTGGCGCAGGGTGCGCGGGATGCCGCGATCCGACATCGCCCACATGATCATGTGCATGCTTTCGGGCATCAGGGAGATGAAGTCCCAGAAGGTGTCGTGCGCTGATGCCGCCTGCGGATAGCCCTTGTCGGCTTCCATTTTCACAGAGTGGACAAGGTCGGGGAACTTCATCGCGTCCTGAATGAAGAAGACGGGGATGTTGTTACCCACGAGGTCCCAGTTGCCTTCTTCGGTATAAAGCTTGACCGCGAAGCCGCGCACGTCGCGCGGGGTGTCGATAGAGCCAGCGCCACCGGCCACAGTCGAGAAGCGGACGAAGACGGGGCATTCATTGCCAGCCTTCTGGAACAGGGCGGCCTTTGTCAGTTCAGGAATGGCCTTGGAGACCTTGAACACGCCGTGCGCGCCCGAGCCACGAGCGTGGACGATGCGTTCGGGAATGCGTTCGTGGTCAAAATGGAAAATCTTCTCGCGCAGGACAAAGTCCTCAAGCAGCGTCGGGCCGCGAGCGCCTGCGCGGAGGCTGTTTTGATTGTCGGAAATACGGTGACCGAAGTTGTCGGTCAGGTGTGCGACGCCGTCGGAATGATTGGCATCGTGCGCGATGTGTTGCTGCGTCTCGCCAGAGTTGCCGGTGTCGGTGTTGAACTCGCCCTTTCCTGCGCCGGGGGCATGGTGGTGCAGGCTATTATCCAGACTAGGGGAGGTCTTGGAGGGTGTCATAGTCGCTGTCTCCATCGCGAATGAGGTGGGCGCGAGTGGTTGCACACGCCCGACCGTTGCGGATTAACAACACCATGTTCGCCGACCGGTTCCTGAGTGAATTCTGCGAGTTATTCTCAAGTGTCCATAGCTGGACATTTTTCTTCGGCAATTCATCGCCATACCGACAGTCGGGTAAGTTTGACTTGTTCGTGACCGTTGCCCGCTTGGCAGGTCCATCCTATCGATGGGCCATAGGTTTGCGGAAGGTCGACGCCATGAAACGCGCACTGGCAGTGACAACAGCGATGATGGCTCTGACCGGATGCGCGGGGGGCGGCAACCCCGCGTGGGACTTCCTGCGGGGTCACATCGCGGCGCGATCAACCGTCCTTGAGAACTGGCAACCTTCCGATGACGCGGTCGCGCGCGGCGCGATGCAGTTTGCCTTCGGAGACTTTGGGGGGCTCAACTCCGATGCCATGGAAACGGTGGCCCTGCCTTGGAAGCTGACCTCGGCGGCGCTTGTGCTGTACCGCTCACCCGATGATGTGTCACCCGAGGCGCTGAAGCGGATCATGCAGGGATACGGTTTCCTCTATCCCCGGACGGTGGCGAACTGGCCTGCGAATGCAGGCGATGCACCGTTGCCCGAGGCGGCGATAGGCATCGTCCTTGGCACAGGCATGCGGTCTATTCCCAAAATCGAAGTGCAGATTGCCAGCACCGGATGCGCGGCCTGTCATGCCGCACCGACCTATGACGCGCAGGGGAGGCCGCAGACGGACAAGATCTGGCTGGGCGCACCCAACCCCTCTCTCGATCTCGAGACCTATACGCAAGACATCTACAGCGCACTCGTCGCGGGCACGGCGGATGAGGAGCGTCTGATCGCCACCACCCGCCGCCTTTTCCCGACAATGACCGCGCGAGAGGAAAAGACGCTGCGAGACTTTGTCATGCCGCGCCTCAAGGCGCGTCTGGCGGATATCGCCAGATCGGGGGGCAGGCCCTTGCCCTTTAGTAATGGCCATGCCGGCGTGACTAATGGTGTGGCAGCTCTGAAGCTTCAGCACGGACTCTTGGCTGGGCAGTCGGGGGTGAGCGAACGCGAGCGCGGGTTTACCTCGGTGCCGCATCTTGCCGACCGCACCTTCCGCTACCGTCTGCTTTGGGACGGGGCCTATTCACCGCCTCAATATGCCCGGGAAGATTTACGCCTGACGACCGGCGACATCACTGCCGATCACGTAGACGCCCTTGCGTCGATTACGTCCTATTTCACGGTCCCCACCATGGGCATGAGTGACCGCGCTGCCGTCGCCGCTATTCCCACTGTGCGCGAGGCCTTCGCGTTCGTGGGTACGGTGAGGCCACAGCCGTTCCCGGGCGCAATCGATACGGGCAAGGCGGAGCGTGGTGCCAGCCTGTTCGCGCGTAGCTGCTCGTCTTGTCACGGGACATATCAGGAGACGACCAATGGGATCCGTCTGGTCAGCTTTCCCAATGTGCTGAAGTCGGTCGGGACGGACCCTGTTCGCGCGGAGGTTCTCGATGATGCCGCAGCAGACAGCATCAATCGCAGCCCTATCCGACATTATATCCGCGCCGAAAGCACAGGCCGTTACGCGCCGCCGCCGCTGACCGGCATCTGGCAAAGCGCGCCCTATCTGCACAACGGTTCGGTACCTTCGCTGGCGGCATTGCTGGGGCTGGAAGAACGGCCAACAGTTTTCCAGACCGGCGGGCACGCGATGGATCTGGAAAAGGTCGGCGTGGCCTATCCCGCAGGCTATCAACCCTACAGTCGCCCTTCGCTGGTCGATACGCGTGAGCGTGGCTTGGGCAATGGCGGCCACACCCGCATGTTCGATGATCTAACCGACGACGATAGGCGCGATCTGTTAGAGTATCTCAAGCGACTCTAAAACGGGTCGTCAGGCGTGTCTGTGACGACAAGGTGCGCGCATTTCCTCGTAGCGTCGTCATTGAGACCCAAGCCATGGCCGAGACCCCCGAGTTCGACGAGCAGCCTGACTTCTCCGAGTTTCCAGAGCGCATCGCATATGCTGATCTGGACGATGAAGATCTGGCCGAGAGCATGGCGCAGATCGAGAACTTGATCAAAATCAGCGGCGTAAGTGCTGATGACAGCTTCGCCAAGGGGCTGCAAAGCTCGATTGATCGCATGGCCGAGGAACTCGCCGGTCGCAAGGCGCGCTGCGCCGACTAGGCCAGTATCACCTCGTCCAGCGGCAGGCGGGCAGGCGGCGGCAGTTTGCGAGCGTCCACCATGCCTGCGCGCAAGACCGTGACCACGCGCTGGTGCGGGGTGAGGTTCAGTCGCTGCGACATCTCGGTAGCGGCCTGTTCATCGTCGCCCAGAATAGTCAGAGGCGAGGCTGCAAGACCAAGCGCCGTCATTTCCAGCCATAGACGGTGCCAGTCGCGGCCCGTCTGGAAGGGGTCGGCGTCACGGTCCTGGACAAACGCGACCAAGGCCGAGGCCGTTTTGGTCACGCCTGCCTCGGCTGTCAGAGACGCCGCGAGCTGAAGCTTGTCCAGTATCTCGAACGTTGGATATTGCATCACCATGCCCGCAGCGATTGCGAGCGGTGCGCTCATTTCCATAGCTCGCGCGTTGAGCCCGTCCCTCGCATAGTTCGGGTCGAGTTTGGTCAGGCGCATCCAGGACGTCAGTTCTTGGCGATAGGCGCGGTCGCGATAGAAGCGCATCGTCGCTGTATCGGCCTGATCGGCGATGGCGGCGATATCATCGCCACGGGTAATCAGTCTGACATCGGCACGGGAAGCCAGGGATTGGGCTTTCTCTCGTGCCTCGTCTTTGCGCCGGGAGTCAAACCTGCCCCGATACGTCCGACGTTTGGTGAGCACAGCCGCTAATGGGTCGGGGTCGCACTGACCGTCGACGACTAGCCGAGCAGCTTCGGTTTCGGTGGCCGCGCGGCTGAGTTTGATGCCGTGCTTGCTCGCAGCGATCACCATGCCCTCAAATGCCGCGCCTAGGCTTGTCGTGACGTCGCGGCCGGACGGATCGCCCCACGGAAGCGTTCGTTCCGGATGGGTGAGCATCGCAATGGTCGTTGCATCCACTAGACGCCAAAGGGTGGGTTGGATGTTGTGGACGTTGGGCGACAGGGCAGCCTCGGCCACCAGCTCGCGGAATAGTTCGGGCGTCATGCCACGGCCTTATAAAACAGGTGGGTGCGGTGCAGGCGCTCGGCCCCGATGCGGTTGACATAGGAGAGGCTGGGCCCGTTCACATCGCCAATCCATGTGCCGCCGCAATACTGGTAGCGGCCCTTCTTCAGCGCGGCTACGACACGGTGAAGCATGGCCGCATTGACGCCCTTGCCGTGATGTTCGGGGCGCACCGAATAGAGGATGATGACAGCGCGTTTTGGCGCGAACAGGCCCCGCAGCCACGACCAGACCATGCGCAATCCATAGCGGGCGCCAGCATGGCGCACGAACGGATTTAAGTCGGGAATACAGATCATTACGCCTGCCGGTTCACCTTTATAATGAATGATGGCGGACAGGGTGGGGTCCATCACCCACATCATTTCTCCAGCCTGAAACTGGAACTCCTCGGCGGTCAGCGGCACGAACATCGGGTTCTTGTCGAAGCCTGCGTTCAGGCACAGGCGGCCTTCCTCCATCCGCACTTTGAAGTCGCGACGGGTGATGGGGGCAAAGCTCCAATCGGGCGAGTGCAGAATGTCGCGGGTACCGCCGCGCAGCAGCTTGTCCTCGTCAACATCGCCGGGGCGGAAGCCCCAGGTCATCATCGGGAACTGCGCGGTGAAGCCAAGCCGCTCGAGGTGCTTGGGCAGCCATGGCGGGTTCCACATCATGTCGGTGGTGGGGGCGTGCTCGAACCCTTCGGTGACCATCCCGACCATCTGCATGGCGGTCAGGTTGAAGGGGCCGACGATCTCGGTGTCACCATGGCGCTTGGCGAAGTCGGTGATGGCCGAGAATAGCAGATCTATGGCCTCGGCGTCGTCTGCGGCGTCGAAATAGCCAAAGCATGTGCGGGCCCAGCCATGCCGCTGGTTCGACTGTAGATGGCGGTGGGCCGTCGCCCGCGCGACGGGGCGGCCATCGCGTTTGACGACGTAATATTCTAGCGACCCGCCCGACTTGAGCATCGGGTTTTGCTTGGAGTCGAGGTACTTTTTCAGGTCCGACCGCATGGGCGAAACATACGGGCTGCCGGAGGGATAGACCTCGAATGGCACACGGAAAAAGTCATTGAAATCAGCCTTTACCAACTCAAGGCTCATGCAATGTCTCCGGTCTCGCGGGCGGCCAACAGGGCTGCAGTTTTCTGGAAGAGGGCCATGGCACGCTCGTCCTCGTCCAGCAGGGCGGAGCCACCGAGCGCGACCAGACCGATGCGCAGCGGCTGCTGTCCGATCAGGATGGCGTGGGTCGAGTTGTGCCGCAGCAGCAGGTCGCGCAACTGCTCTCGCGCGTCGGCCAGCGGGTGGTCGGCCCACAGACTAGACAGGTGGACGACCGGCTTGCCCTCGAAGGCGGCGGGCAGCAGCGCGGCATCATAGTCCGACAGGTCATCGCCTTGCGTCAGGATCAGGCCTTCCAGCGGGGCGACGCGAGAGGCACCGGCGATGAAGCTATTGAGCGATGTGGTGTCGGCGGTGGCCAGCGTCTGGTCGAAGATGCGACGTTGTTGGTCATTACCGCCCGAGCGCAACCGCAGCAGGACCGACAGGGTCAGCAGCGCCGCCACTGTCACCGCCAGTACCGATCCGGCCTCCAGCCAGCTTGCAGGGCGGTTCAGCAGCATTAGCGCTCCCGCCAGCGCGATGGCGGCCAGGAAGGTGAGCGACAGCTCCTTGATAGTGTCCAGCCAGCCCTTGGGTGCATTCGCCCCCGCAGCCGCTGCGTAGGCCAGCCCCAGCATGCCCAGAGCCGACAGGCCGATGGGCGAGCCGATGCCGAAATCCGTTAGCGCCAATAGCCCCGTCGCCAGAAGGGCGCGGGCATAGGCGTTCAGAGTCGAGTTCTCCATCGGTGACAGGCTGTCCCGACGGCGGAAGACAATCAGGCCCAGCACCAGAAGCAAGGCAAACGGAACATAGAAGGCGAGGCTGAACGCCCGCTCGATGCCACTACCGGCCAGGAGGGCGGCGAGGATGCCGAGGATAGTACCCCCGCCAATGATGATCTTCATCCAGAGCGGCGCATGGCGGCGCAGCAGGATTTCCGCTAGCAGCAGGGCCGCCGTCGGCAGGGCGCACGCGAGCACCAGCGTCAGAGCGCCGAACGCGCCTATGCCCGTGGCCATGGTGATGGCACGGCACAGGTAGAACAGGCCCGACAGACCAAACACCACCAGCAGCACGTTCTGAACGGTGGAGCGGCGCTGTCTGCGCGACAGCACCAGCGCAACCGCCAATGCGCCGATGGCCCCGAAGCCATCGACTAGCATGCGTGTGGTATCGGTCAGCGACAGGTCAATCATCCGGCCAGCAGTTTCTGCATGAAGCGACGCACCACCATGGCCTTCAGCGCACCGATGGGCGCGGGCAGGGGGCGCTCGCATTTGGCGTCGCGGGTGTTCATGAACCAGCCGCGATAGTCGGTCTTGGTCTTGCGTCCCATTAGCAGAGCCAGCGCCTCACCGGCCATGAGGCATCCGGCGGTTGTGACCATGGGCGCGAAGCTCATGCGCTTGCGCTTGCGCGCGGCCATTTCTGCGGCGGCGGTCAGGTCGACATGGGTGTGGCTGCTGGAGTGGGTCATCACCCATTCTAGCTCCTTCATGAAACAGTCGGCGGCCTGTTCCTCGGTGATGGCTTTCCAGTCTACGCCCTTGATCGGATAGCCGAGGCGTTCTTCGGGGCGCGGGTCGGACGGGCGCACCACGATGACCGAGGGCAGGGGCGAGGCATAGGCGTCGATCACCGTCGCGCCGTGTTGCTTCGCCTTGCGGTACAGTTGGGCGGTTGCGGGAATGTCGTCACAGCCGTTGATGATGAAGCTGTATTCAGCCGCCAGTTCGTCCAGCTTGTCGGTCCAATCGGCACCCAGAACCGTCAGTTCCAGATCGGGGTTGATGCGCTTCAGTCCCTCGGCCGTTACCTCGGCCTTGGGGCGATCGACCGTATCAGTGAAGGCGAAGAGTTGGCGATTAAGGTTTGAAATCTCGAAAGTATCGAGATCGGCGATGGCGATCTTGCCCACGCCCGCCCGCACCAGCATCTGCACCGCTGCGCCACCCATGCCACCCGTGCCCGCGACGAAAACGGCACCGTCTTTCAATAGCTGCTGCTCGGCCTCGGTGATGAAGCCGATGTTGCGGGTGGTCATCTCGGAATAGAAGTCGGTCATCGGCTCATCTTTGCAGGTCGCAGCACGCCCCAGGCGCGGTTCGGCGACAACCAGTGGATCAGGGGAAGGATGGCCATGCGCGCGCCCATCAGCAGCACGAGGCCCGTCAGGCCCATGGCGGTGGTCGGCGGAGCGACCTTGCGCAGGTATTGGCCGGCTGCCGCCATGTCGATGCGGCCGATCTGGATCAGGTCATCGCCGCGCTCATAGTCCAGCTGCTGCTGGCAGAAGTCGTTGTATTTCTGCTGGCGATGCGGGGTGGCCTCGGCAAAGGATTTCTTCAAGGCGTCCGAGCCGCCGGTATAGGCATTGGTGATGACGAAGCGGCCTTCGTCATAGCCCGCATCGTCGCCAACGCCGAAAGCGGCACGGTGGCGGGCCATGATCTGGCGGCCGAGCGAGAGATGTTCGAAGCTACGCCGCGCATCGGGGCGGGGTGATGGAAAGACGTTTGAGAAAGTCTCGGCCACCATGCCTGCTACGGCGGGCACCTGTGTGACGTTGGAAATCCACATCGGGCGGCCCTGTCCGGTGAGGAACATCAGCACGCAGGTCAGGCCATAGAGGGTTGCCGACAGGCCGCGCCCGCGAGCCGTCGGGTCCACCATGACGAGGCCAAGGTGCATGACCTGTGTCGGGCGACTGGCCAGCTCGACGTTCAGCAGCGACAGGACGTTGAACGCAACGGGGCGTCGAGGACCTTTAGGTTTTTCAGACTGATAGACGACTGTGATGACGCAGTTGTTTAGCCGATCGGCATCGCCACCGAGCACGCCGTACTCCAGATCCTCGCCCTTGAGTGTCAGGCTGGCGATGGCGCGCATGTCCGCGACGAGAGCCTTTGTTTGGTCTGCTGTCAGCGCCATGCCGGGACGTTCGACAATACGCGTCCACATGCTGCGACTGGATCGCCACGTCAGATTGATCATCGGGTCCGGCGACTCCCCCGCCAAAAACTACACCCAAGGGTGCCCACCGAGGCGGGGGGAGGTCAAGCGGAGGGATATGTCGCGGCGTTAGTTGCCTCTGCGGCGGCGGGTTTCCCAACCCTTCTTGGCGGCAGCTGAACGATCGGCCTTTGTGCGCGAGGCTGATGCCTGCCCACCCTTCTTCCCGCCCTTTTTCGCTGCGGGATGGCCCGTGGACTTGCCGCGTCCGGAACCGCCGGGGTTCTTGCCGCCGCCATCGTCTTTATTGACGGTGGCCCAGGCGCGCGCTTCGGCTTCCTTCTTGGACGCGCCACGTGACTCATAGCTTTCGGCGATATGGTCTGCCTTGCGTTCCTGTTTGTCG
>NZ_JSYD01000126.1:0-1286 GCF_054824005.1 Brevundimonas sp. GN22
GCCTTGATCTCCGGAGCCAAGAAAGCCACCCGAAGCATGCGCGCGGCATAGGTGGAGTTGATGTCTTCGGCGCGGGCTAGATCTTCCAATCTAGTCACCTCGCCGTTCAAGAGTTTGCGCTTCCAGGCCTCGGCCCTGACCAAGGCCGAACTGAGGGCCGGGTCCAGATGGCGTTTGATGATGGCCTCGGTGCCATTGGGCCCCAGCACGGTCAGTCCGCCGCGCTTGGTAATCTGGATCGGACAGAGGATCACCGGCTGATTCTGTTCCTGCTCCAGTTGCGCCAATCGCATCTTCCCCGCATCGCTGATGGGGCACTCGGCTATACGTGCCGGATCCAGTCTGATCTTCAGCCCCTCGCTCTTCACCTCAATGCGGTCGATCACATCACGCACCTGATCCCAACTGGGTGATTTCTTGGTCTCCAGTAAGGGAGCCACAGCCTTGAGCACGGCCTCTTCAATCACCGGCGCAGGCACGCGTGGATGCACTCCCGCTTCAGACTTGCGCCCCTTCTGTACCGCCGTTGAGACATAGTATCGATAGGTCGCCCCGCCCTTACGGCTGGCGCTGACCGGCGACATCACCTGCCCGGCGCTATCGAAGATCAGTCCACTCAAGGGTGCGCCTCTATGGTTGGGGCGGGCCTTGCCCGGTTTTCGGGTGCGACGGGTTTCATCTAGCAAGGCCTGCACAGCATCAAAGGTCTTGCGCGAGATAATCGCCTCATGCTGACCGGGGTAGGATTGGTCCTTGTGGGGGATCTCACCGATGTAGGTGCGGTTGCGCAGCAGGTAGTAGATAGCCCCACGTTGCAACGGCCCGCCACCGGTCTCTACCTCGTGGCGATTAACCCAGCGCTTGGCGCAGATGCCCTTAGCCGATGCATCCTTGACCATCTGGTGCACAGACTTCACCTCCAGATAGCGGGCAAACATCCAGCGCACCGCCTCGGCTTCTTGTTCGTTGATCTTCAAGGTGCGCCCGTCGGGGTCATAGCCCAGCAGCGGGGTGCCTCCCATCCACAGGCCCTTCTTCTTGGAGGCAGTGATCTTGTCGCGGATCCGCTCTCCGGTCACTTCGCGCTCGAACTGGGCAAAAGACAGAAGGACGTTCAGCGTCAGCCGCCCCATGGAAGTGGTGGTGTTAAAGGCCTGGGTGATGCTGACAAAGCTGGAGCCGGTACGATCCAGCACTTCCACAATCTTGGAGAAGTCGGCCAGCGAGCGCGTCAGGCGATCGACCTTATAGACCACCACCACATCTATCCGCTTGGCCTCGATGTC
>NZ_JSYD01000127.1:0-250 GCF_054824005.1 Brevundimonas sp. GN22
CACCACATCTATCCGCTTGGCCTCGATGTCGGCCATCAGCCGCTTGAGGGCCGGACGCTCCATAGTTCCGCCCGAATATCCGCCATCATCGTAAACCTCCGGCGACAGGGTCCAGCCCTCACCTGCCTGCGAGAGGATGTAGGCCGCGCAGGCATCGCGCTGGGCATGCAGCGAGTTATAGTCCTGTTCCAGCCCCTCTTCGGTGCTCTTGCGGGTATAGATGGCGCAGCGAATGGTCTTGGTTTGGATC
>NZ_JSYD01000128.1:0-4864 GCF_054824005.1 Brevundimonas sp. GN22
ATGCCGGGCGGGGTGGGCAATGTGGCCCGCAATGTCGCGGCCATGGGTGCCGTCGCCCGCTTGGGCGCAGTTGCTGGCCGAGATGCTGCTGGTGACGAGTTGGCTGCTCTTATCGCTGGCGAAGACCGCATCGACGACGTCCTGACGCGTCCGGAAGGTGCTGACACCATCGTCAAAACTCGCTTCGTCTCGTCTGGTCAGCAGTTGCTGCGTCTGGATGAAGAGGCTGCGCCCCATGCCGGGTATGCGGACGCTACGGTGTTTGCGGGCGCTTCGGCTATCTTGCTGTCGGACTATGCCAAGGGCGTGGTGGATGACGGCCTGATCCAGTCAGCACTGGCGGCGGGTGCTGCGCTCAACGCCCCGGTAATCGTTGACCCCAAGGGCACCGATTTTGCGCGTTACGGTTCTGTCGACCTGATCAAGCCCAACGCCAGCGAACTGTCAGGGGCAACCGGCATGCCCGTTGGCACCGACCAAGAGGTCGAGGCCGCGCTCCAAGCCCTGTTAGACACGACCTCGGTCAAGGCTGTCGTGGTCACGCGGGCGGGTAAGGGCATGTCCATGATCCGCCATGGCGAGGCAGTTGTGCACTTCCCAGGCCGAGCACGTGAAGTGTTCGATGTGTCGGGTGCGGGTGACACCGCCCTAGCGGCACTTGGCCTCGCGCTGGGGGCGGGAATGTCTCTGGAGCAAGCTGTTCAGTTCGCTTTGCTGGCCTCGGGCGTTGTGGTCGGCAAGGCCGGCACGGCTGTTGTCACCCCGCAGGAACTGCTGGACGAAGAGGGCGGCGAGGGCGTCCACGCCTTCGGAAACGGCCTTAGCGAAGCCGATGCGCTGGCCGATCAGGTTAGCCGTTGGCAGGCCGAGGGTTTGAAGGTTGGCTTTACCAACGGCTGTTTCGATATTCTGCACCGTGGCCACGTGGCCTATCTAGCGCAGGCCCGCAGTTGGTGCGACCGCTTGGTCGTGGCTCTGAACACCGATGCCTCGGTCAGCGCGCTCAAAGGGCCAACGCGCCCCGTGAACAATCTGGACAGTCGCGCCGCAGTTATCGGCGCATTGGCCAGCGTCGATGGCGTCACCTATTTCGGCGAGCAGACCCCTCTGGAGCTTATCAAGCGCCTGCGGCCCGACGTACTTATCAAGGGCGCCGACTACACCAAAGAACAGGTCGTCGGTGCGGCCGAGGTCGAAAGCTGGGGCGGGGAAGTCCGACTGGCCAGCTTTGAAGACGGCTATTCCACCACCAAGACGATTGAGAAAATGAAGAACACATCGGAGAAGCCAGCATGATCCCGCGCATGATTGTCGTCACGGGAGGCGCGGGCTTCATCGGTTCGAACATCGTTGCCAGCTTGTGCGATAGCGGCGCGTGGGATGTTGTCGTTTGTGATCGTCTGGAAACGGCTGATCTGGGCAAGTGGAAGAACATCGCCAAGCACCAGATCGCGGACTTCTGGGAACCGGAGGAGATGTTCGAGCAGCTGGAGCGCCATGCCGACCGCATCGAGGCCGTGATCCACATGGGGGCCATTTCCTCGACGACCGAGCCGGACGCCGAGTTGATCATGCGCACGAACTTCAGCCTGTCGCGTGACATCTGGGATTGGTGCTCGATCCGTGATGTGCGGATGATCTACGCGTCCTCAGCTGCGACATATGGCGAGGGTGATCAGGGCTTCGACGATCAGGATGATCTTGAGAGTCTGGCGAAGCTTCGTCCGCTAAACGCCTATGGATACTCGAAATATCTGTTCGATCAGTACGCCGTTCGCCAAGCAGAGCGCAAGCAGGCTCCGCCGCAATGGGCAGGCCTAAAGTTCTTCAACGTCTATGGCCCCAACGAAGGTCACAAGGGCGGCATGAAGTCGGTGATCGCGCAAATCTGGCCCAAGGTTGCGGCAGACGAGACGGTCAGTCTGTTCAAGTCGCACCGTCCCGATTATGCGGATGGTGGACAGTTGCGCGACTTTGTCTTCGTTGAAGACATCGTGTCGATTATCAACTGGCTGTTGTTACGTTCTGAAATCAGTGGCGTTTTCAACGCAGGTTCAGGTCGTGCACGTTCGTTCGCTGATCTTGCGAAAGCCACCTTTGCCGCAGCGGGCAAGGAGCCAAAGATCACCTACATCGACATTCCCGAAGTCATTCGTGACCGGTATCAGTACTTCACCGAGGCCAAAATGGATCGACTGCGGGCGCTCGGATACGATGGGCAATCGACGCCGCTTGAAGAAGGGGTTCGCCGCTATGTGCAGAACTTCCTGGCTACCGAGGACCCGTACCGCTGATGCGTAGTCGCCTGAGCCTTAAGCACTGGGTGCGGTTGTCGCTGTTTGCGTTGCTGTTTCTGCTGCTTCTGGCTTTGGCTGTGTGGCGCGGGGATATCCTGCGGGCGGCGCTGGACCCGAAAGTCCCGTTCCAGACCTATACGCCTCCGGCTGCGCCCGACTATTCCCAGAATGAAGCCTGGGCGATGCGGGATGTTCGCATCAACGGAGCAAAGGATGCGTCGGTCTTCTTCCTGCATTCCACTACCTATGACGGCGGGCAGGAATGGAATGGTCCGATCGGCGATCAAAAGGCAGATACCTATCTCCACCGAGTGGTCCTGCCGAACTTTGCGGCACCGTTTGCAGTGGCAGGATCGGTTTCAGTCCCTCTTTATCGTCAAGGGAGCCTCTATAGCCGCCTGACGCTGCGCGAGGATGCGCGTGAAGCGCGTGCCTTTGCCTATCACGATGTGGAGGCTGCATTTAATCATTGGATCGCCCGCCATCCTGACGGTCCGATTGTCCTGGTTGGCGTAGAGCAGGGCGGCGAACTATTGGCGCGGCTCCTTAGGGATCGGGTTGCCCCCGACGCAGCGCTGAAGCAGCGTCTGGCTGTGGCTTATATGATGGACACCATGGTGCCGGCCGATGCGATCAAGCTTCCGGTCTGTTCGCGTCGCGAGCAGAGCGGATGTCTGGTGGCGTGGTCTATGGTCGATGAGGGTGCCACAGGCGTGATTTCCAGACGTCAGCGTCGAGCGCTGTTCTGGGACGAGAAGGGTCGGCTGGTCGAATCCGGCAACAGGCCGATCATTTGCGTGAACCAGGTCAGCGGCTCCGATAACGAGCAAAAGACCGATCCGCGACTGCATCTGGGGGCCGCCAACGCGACCGGTCTGGAATGGGGCGTGCGGCCAGCATTCATCGACCGCGCTGTTACTGCGCAATGCCGCGAGGGTTTTCTGCGCAATACGCCGCTCAAGTCGGAATCTTTCCGCGAGCAACGGGCGTGGACGGATCGCCGAAAGGCCAAGCCCTATAATCTCTTCTACGCCGACACGATGGCGGACGTTCTGGCCCGTCTGGATGCGTGGCACGGCAAGAAAGCCACGACTTTTCCCCCGTCACCCCCAAGCGCGTGACAGAGTGGGCTAGACTTATTCGTCCTGATCCTCGATTCGATTTCGTATGACCGTTCACACCACACCGCCTAACGGCGGCCGCATCGTCGAAGAACCGATGGCCGAGGCGCTCTCGCGCCGTTATCTGGCCTACGCGCTCTCGACGATTACCAACCGTGCGCTGCCGGATGTGCGTGACGGGTTCAAGCCCGTTCACCGCCGCATCATGTACGCCATGCACCAGATGCGCCTGAACCCGCAGTCTGCGGCGCGCAAGTGCGCCAAGGTGGTGGGTGAGGTCATGGGTGGATACCACCCGCATGGTGACGCCTCGATCTATGAGGCGCTGGTGCGTCTGGCTCAGGACTTTGCCCAGCGTTATCCGCTGGTCGACGGTCAGGGTAACTTTGGCAACATCGACGGCGATAGCGCCGCGGCCATGCGTTACACTGAGTGCAAGCTGACGCCCGCTGCGGTTCTGCTGCTGGAAGGTATCGATCAGGACGCGGTCGATTTCCGTCCGACCTATGACGATCAGGACGAAGAGCCGGTCGTTCTGCCGGCCGGTTTCCCGAACCTGCTGGCTAACGGCTCATCTGGCATCGCCGTGGGTATGGCGACGTCGATTCCGCCGCACAACGTCGGCGAATTGATCGACGCGTGCCAACTGCTGCTGGATAAGCCGGAAGCGAACACCGACGACCTGATGCAGTTCGTCCCGGGGCCGGACTTCCCGACGGGTGGCGTTTCGGTCGAAGGTGCTGCCTCGATCCGCGAAGCCTATGAGACCGGTCGCGGTGGCGTGCGCGTGCGCGCCCAGTGGGAGACCGAAGACCTTGGTCGCGGCGTCTGGCGCGTGGTCATCACCGAGATTCCGTATCAGGTTCAGAAGTCCAAGCTGATCGAACAGCTGGCGGACCTGATCGAAAACAAGAAGGCCCCGTTGCTGGCCGACGTGCGCGATGAATCGGCGGAAGACATCCGCCTGATCCTCGAGCCGAAGAACCGCACCATCGAGCCCGAGATGATGATGGAGAGCCTGTTCAAGCTCTCCGATCTGGAAGCTCGCTTCCCGATCAATATGAACGTGCTGGATGCCACGGGCACGCCGCGCGTCATGGGTCTGAAGGAATGCCTCAAGGCCTTCCTCGATCACCGTCGCGAGGTTCTGAACCGTCGCTCGCAGTGGCGCATCGCCAAGATCGAGAAGCGCCTGCACCTGCTTGAAGGCCTGCGGGTTGCGTTTCTGAACCTCGACGAGGTCATTCGCATCATCCGCGAGGACGAGCAGCCCAAGGCGACCTTGATTGCGCGCTTCAACCTGACCGAGGTTCAGGCCGACTTCATCCTCGACACCCGACTGCGCCAACTGGCCCGTCTGGAAGAGATGGTCATCACTGAAGAATACAACAAACTTCAGGAAGAGCTGGACGGCCTTAAGGCGCTGACCTCGTCGGAAGCCAAGCA